>NZ_NOXV01000191.1 GCF_002251835.1 Flavobacterium cyanobacteriorum | reverse complement strand
TATTTTATTGATTTTTAATCAATTATATTTTTTGTCGTGTACTAAATCAATTATGTTTTTTGTCGTGTACTAAAATAGTATTGGTAAGTGCCGGCACCCACAGCAAACACAGTGGTTGATGAATAATTAACCCCGTCAGTACTGTACTGGTAGGGTGGGGTGCCACCGGTAGCGCTCACTGTTAGTTCTGCCTGGGTAGTACAGCTCAGTCCGTCCGTCAGTGACAGGAAGCCCTGTACCGGTGAAGGCTCGGTTATGGTAACAGTGGACGTTGTAACATCGCAAACCCAGCCATCAGTTACTGTTATGCTGTAAATGCCTGCACCAAGGTTATTGAACTGCGGTGTGGTTTGCGCTCCGCTGCTGTATAATATCGTAATTCCGTCAGTATCATAGGTATTCAGTATATACTGGTATACGCCTTCGCCACCGCTCACGCCTGTAGCTGAAAGTGTAGCGGTGTCATCACCGAAGCACAGTACCTGTGTTGCCGAAGCACTTATGTTCGCCGTAATTGGTGTTGCCGGCGTAATGGTTATGTTCTGCGTGACCACACAGCCCCCGGCATCGCGTACCGAAACAGCGTAGTTCCCGGCAGCAAGCCCGCTGAAAGTATTATTGGCAGCGTAGGCCTGCACAGTTGTTGCTGTAGTAGTATTTACCAGCTGGTATACATAAGTTCCCCATCCTCCTGCTGCTGTAGCTACAATTTCCGCACGGTCATTTGTACATGTTGCAGGAGCTGTGGCAGCGGCTGTAAGTACAAGTGTTTCAGATGGTGAAGGCACTGTTATGGCATTTGAACCGGCAGGGCAGAACGGAGTGCCTGTGGCGGTTATATTCACAATGAAGCTGCCTGCCGGAAGGTTTGTAATGGTGAACGGGTTAGTTGCCGTGTTGCCGTTTCCGCTGGCAATTGTTCCGCTGGCATCGGTTACTGTATAGGTATATACACCGGTATAGCCGCTCACATCAATAGTAATACTGCCGTCTGTGCTTCCGAAGCAGGTTACGGCAGTAGCGGCCGTAGCATTTACCTCAATGGTATCAAAAGGCAGTATTTCATACGGCACGGTGGTTATGTAGCACCCCGTGGCATTATCAGTTACCCTGAAAGTATAGCTGCCCGGTGCTGCCAGGCTGAAGTCAGCCGTGCTTACGCCCGCACCAGGAGTTACCGGTGGCAGGGAGCCCTGAGGAAGCAGTTCAAAAGTATAATTGCCTGAGCCACCGGTTACGCTTACCTGAACCGTTTCATCATTAGTACAGGTTATAGCTGTTGCCTGCGTTGCCGTTACGGCAGTAAGGCCCTGTAGCGGGTTTATGGTTACAGGGGTGGTGGCGGCACAGTTGTTAGCATCTTTTACATACACTGTAAGGTTTTGTGTACTGCCGTTATCAGTAACTGTAAAGGTATTAGTAGCAAAATAATTAGTGCCGTCTATACTGTACGTGTAAGGCGCCGTACCCGAAGGGTTGCTGGTTGCATCATCTTCTACAGTTATTGTTATAGTTGATGTTCCGGGTACATTGTTGGCATCACATGCAAAAGCCGTGGCTGCCGCACTGATAGTAAGTTGTGATGGCTCACTTATGGTAACAGTATCTGTAGCCTTACAGTTTTTACCCGATGTCACCGTAATGGTATAAGTACCTGCCGGCAATCCTGTAAATACGGGGCTATTCTGGCTTATAACAGGGTTCACGCCATCATTCACAGCATAAGTGTATGGCGGATTATCATTAGCCGCCGGGAGTGTTATGGTTATTGTACCGTCAGTACCGTTGTTGCAGCTTACATCTTCACTGTCCGCCGTAAATGTTACCGGTGTAGGTGTTGCAAGCGTTACAGGTGCCTGTGCCGTACAGTTAGAGTTGGTGTCACGTATAACTACAATGTAATTTCCTGCTGCAAGGCCTGTAAAGCCAGGTGTTGGCTGTGCTGCTACTATGGTTGTTGCCGAACCGTCCTGCAGCTCATAGGTAAAGTTTCCTGAACCGCCAGTTGCTGTAACGGTTATCTCACCGTCATTGTTGGCACAGCTTGGTTCAGCAGCTACAGCCGGGGTTACGAAAATAGGGGCAAGTACCTGTACGTTTACGGTGTTCCCGCAACCGTTGGCATCCCTTACCTGTATGGTATAGCTGCCAGAGGCAAGATTATTATAAGCAAATGTTGCTGAAGCCTGTGGCTGGAAAGCGCCCCCGTTAAAACTGTATGTATATGGCGCAATACCATTTTGTGTCCTTGTAATAGTAATAGTGAAGCTGCCTTCGGCCGAAGTACACTGTGCCGCTACCGATGCTGCAATTACAGGCTGTACATCGGTTGGGAGTGTTACAGGTGTAAATCTAACGCAGTTATAAGCATCCCTTACATAAATATCATAGTTGCCGCCTTCCAGGCTGAACACATTGGCTGTACCCCAGTTGGCCGCTACAGGCGCACTGCCTGCCGGTACTGCCTGGTACTGGTATGGTGCCGTACCAAACTGCCCTGTTGCTGTAATGCGGCCTGCATTGGTATTACAGTTATCATTTTTAGTAACCACCGCAGTAACCTGTAGCAGGTTGGTTGACTGCATTATAGTAAATGATGGGGATGAGTTTGAACATCCCGCGTCGGCGCCGCCTACTTCCGTGAAGAGTATATAGTACAGGCCGGGTGCCAGAGGGCCTACACTGGCATTTACAGAGGCGCCCGAAACAGCAACACTGCCTGTTACGGCCGTTGGCGTGTTCGACTGCGCCTGGTACACCTGGTAGTTTATCTGTGTAGCGCCCGGGTCATAGCCTGTAATGGTTATGGCAACGTTTCCGTCAGCGGCACCGGTACAGGTTACATTATTTACCGTATTTAAGGTAGCTGTAATCCCTGAAGGAGAGCTTATTGGCTGGTCAGCCTGCTTAAAGTAGTAACAGTTGGTTACAAGGTCATGTACTACAAAAGTATAGGTTACGCCCGGCACCAGGCCTGTAAAAGTTGATGTTTCGGGAGTACCGGGATCCGCAGGCTGGTAATCTGCAGGGTTAAGGTAGGGAGGCGTGCTTTGTGTCAGGATACCAAATTCGTAGTTGCCACTCAATACGGTAGCAGTTACGGTAACCTGTGCTGTACCGCCTGTAATACAATCTGTAGTAATTGCATTAACATCAATAGTAAGATCTTGGGGTGGCGAGGCTATAATGATATTATTTCTGGTCACAGAACATCCGTTGGCATCTATGACTTCTACGTTATATATACCGTAATTCAGTATGGTAAAGGAATGGTTGCCACCTGCCGGCGCCACGTGGGTTTCATTAAAGCCGAAGTTACTGGTTACATAGTAGGTGTAACCTGCAGTGCCCCCGGAAACATTCTGCACGATGATCTGCCCCAGCGATGTACCAGTAGGGGTGCAGGTTATATCAACTATTGCCACATCATAACTTATTGCGGCAGGCTGGTTTATAGTTATAGTGCTTACGGCCGACTGGCATGCATTGCTGTCCGTTACCCTTATTTGATAGGTACCGGCAGTAAGGCCTGATGTTTGGGTGCCGTAGTTTACGCCTGTTGTGGTATTAACTACTGATAGTGTGTATGGCGCTGCCCCGGTAGTGGTATCAATAACCACATCTATCGCGCTGGTGTTTTCGCCGTTACAAAGTATATTCTGCGTTTGCGTAACTGATGTTATGGCAGGCTGTGTAAGCGGTGGAATAGTGATAGTTTGTGTTAATACCGTACATCCACCGTCACCATTTATCCTGAACTGGTAAGTGCCAGCTGCTGCAGGTGCAACCGTGTAGTTAACAGTTGTGCCTGCCACTGCCTGCGGAGCGCCAAAAGTACCTCCATTAAATGAAACCTGGTAAGTATAAGGTGCAGCACCGCCAGTAATGGCTATGGCTATCTGGGCATTTGGGCTGGCAGTACAGTCAAGGTTTTTAACCAGTGTAGCCGTAGCCGTAAGCTGCTGGCTTATAGTACGGCTTACTGTGGCTGTACAGTTATTGGCATCGGTAACGGTTATGGTGTAGGCACCGGGCGGTAAGTTGGCAAAAGTATTTGATGCCTGTGCCGGCAGCCCATTTATGCTGTACTGGTACGGTGCAAGGCCTCCTGTTACATTTACGGTTATAGAAGCTCCGTTCGCATCAAAGCAAAGGTCAGAGGCTGCTGCAATGCCGGCAGTTGGTGCATCCGGTGTAGCAAGGCTGAAATTAGCCGTAACTGTACAATTGTTGGCATCGCGTACCGTAAGCGTGTAGCTTCCAGAAAGTGTAAGGCCGCTAAATGTACCGTTGGCCTGTGGGCCTACAGTGGTTCCGCCGGGTAAAAGCAGGCTATAGCTGTAGCCGCCCCATCCGCCTGTTGCTGTAGCCGAAACACTGCCCTGCGCATTACAGGTTATTGGGTTTACGTTTGGTGTTCCAAGGGATAAAGCTGCTGAAGGCGCCTGTATGGTTATTGTGGCTGTGGCGGTACAATTGGTTGCCGTATCGGTAACTGTTATTGTATAATTTCCTGCAGGCAGGCTGTTTACAGCAACTGTAGCCGCATTTACATTGTTCGCCGAAGCTACAGTAGTGTTTGCAGCGTTTCGTACTACGTAGTTATAAGACCCGCTAAAGCCGCTCACGGCATAAGTTAATGAACCCGTAGCCGACCCGAAGCAGGTAACGTTGCTTACCGGCTGGCCTGCAACGGCTATTGCGGTAACAGGGTTGATCGTATAGTTCCTGCTGAAAGTACAGCCGCTAGCATCGGTTACCGTGAAAGTATAAGTTCCCGGAGCCAGGGCTGTAAATACATTGTTGCTGCCGTTGCTCACAGCCGAAGCGGCAGGGGCCGTTATGGCGTATGTAAAAGGAGCAAGCCCACCTACTACAGTAAGGGTAACATTAGATGCTAACGCCGGGCATGATGGCTGGGTTGCATTAAATGTAATGTTAGTTATCTGCGGCAGCGTATTAATCGTTATGGCAGGGGTACTGGCGGTACAGCCATTGGCATCTTTAACGGTTATGGTATAGGTGCCTGCGGTTAATCCGGTAAAAGAAGTTGCATTGCCAAATGTTACCCCGTTTATGCTGTATTGGTATGGCGCCGTCCCTCCGGTTACGGCAGCCGGGTTAATAGCTATGGTGGCACTTCCAGTAGTACAGTTATAAGGCTGTGTAACCGTTGCGGGGCCTACAGTAAGGGCAGGTGGGGCAGTAATAGTAAACGGAATAGTAAATGTGCATGAACCATTGCCTTTTGTCTGCGTCAGGTTTACTGTATAATCACCCGGTGCCAGGTTAGTAAAGTTACCCGAAGCACTTGTTGCTATTGCAGTGCCTGCACTGTTGAGCAACTCAAAAGATACATTGAAACCTTGTGTATTACTTAATGTAAATAGTATAGCTCCATTATTAAGTCCGTTACAGGTTACATTAGTAATACTGGTCGTATAAGTAACATCAGGCACAAGGCCAATAGTAACAGGATTTGAATAAGCAATACAGTTTTGGCTGTCAACTACTATAAACTGGTATGTCCCCTCGCTACCAGGCAGTATATCAAATATCACGCTCGTCTGGTAATCATCCGGCCCGGGATTTTGGAGGACGCCATTATAACTGTATATGGCAAAATTATAAGGTGGCTGCCCTCCTGAAGGGTTCATTTGTATATTCCCCTGGTTACAGGATATCTGCTGTGATACCGATGCCGTAAGGCTCAGGTTATTCTGGTCGAGTATTGTAGCGCTTCCGTTAAAGGTACAACCTTCATCTGTAGTAACAGTTATGCTGTAAGTACCGGGGTTTAGGTTATTAAAAAAATAATTATTATCGGTTACCGGCCCGTGCGAAATATTGCTCGGCCCTGTAATGGTATAATAATACTGGGGGCCTACATTTAGGGCCTGTATCTGTATACTGCCCAGGCCATTGCAGGATGTATTTTGTGGTATAATATTAACCTCCAGGTTTTGGTTAAGGATGCCGATATCAGTTAGTTCAAACACGCAGCCATTTACAACACCCTGCTGCCTTATCTGCACTTTATAGCCTCCCGCCTGCGTAATGCTAAATACAGGGTTGCCCTGGTATGGCACCAGGATAGTATTATCTGCCTGGCTCACCAGCTGATATTCATAACCTGAAGGAACATTAGTAACCGTTATAGTGCCGGGCGTATTACAGGTAATGTTTTCTGCCATGTACTGTGCTTCAAGCAGGTTAGCATACACATTGAAGTAATACCTGTTGAAACAGCCATTCTGATAGTTAATAACAAGCCGATACTGGCCCGCAGTGGTAACATTAAAATTAGTACCTGTGCCTACCTGGTTCCACACACAACTAAAATTTTTATTGGCACACCCATTAACAGTTACTGCGGGGCAACTGCTCTCGTTCAGCTTTTCCCATATCACGCTTTGCGCGTTATTGATATTGGTCTGGATAAGCCTGCTGTCATTAACGCCGCAAAGGAATATGTAAGGCAGCTGTTCGCCATCATTAGGGCAGATAGCCACTTCATCGGCAAAGGGTAATACAGGATTCGTCTGGTTTGTGCCAAATAACGTAACTGTTATAAACTCAGTGAGCCCAATACAGGGAGGAGTAGGTGTGTTAATTACGGTGTACTGCCCCGGAGATGTTACGGTTATACTCTGTGTAGTGCCTATAACGTCACCGTTGCTGTTGCGCCATTCATAAGAGGCATACCCGTCTCCGGCAGTAAGTACCAATGACGATCCACATAATATCTCGGTGCGCTCAAACGTACAGTTATCTATATCTACAAGAAAGTTGGACGGCCCCTGGAAGCCTATCCCACAGTTTACATCATAGCTATAAAAACTTGGGTCATCACTGATAATATTAGTATTTAATTCACCACTGTATGTACTGTAGGCGAGATTCTGTATAAGATTAGAACAGGCATCCGTCAGTTCGCTGCAGCTGTTTACTACCTGCACCCTTATACGTATGCTATAGGCGGGGTCGCTTATTTCAACCAGATTGTCCGGTATTGTAAATAATATTTGCCTTGTTGCAGGATTATAAGTATAGGTAACACCGGGGGCACCACTCACATCTACAGAAGTAAAATTGGTGTTGATAGGCAATATATCCCTTATTGTATAATTTTTGGCATCATCATTTCCAATATTTTGGAATGTAAGAACATAATCAAGTACCTGTCCCAGGTTTACATTTGCGCCTGTTATATCGGCTCCGCTTAGGTTGTAAACGCGTTTTACGAGGTTTATATCAGGTTCAATAATTTCCACGGCAAACGTGCTCAGGAATGCACCATACCCGTCTCCTGAAGTTATAAGTCTTAAAGTGGCTCCTGTTTCATTGTTTGGGATGATGCTGTTCAGAGGGTTTGGCAGGTTAATCAAATCCAGGTCAAGCCCAAGGGTATTTGTGCCGTTTGGGGTACGTGTGGACACCTGCGTATCGTTATTCGTAATTGAAGAGTTAAAATAATTGGTTGCGGGATTAAGCGTATTAGCCACATTTGAAAAAGTTGCTACAGTATTAGCCTTAATTTGTAGCCGGTCACCGGTTATACCGCGGTCACCTTCCAGTGCCCCTACACCCAGGCGGGCTTTCACAGGGAAGGGAGGAGGCAGCGTAATAAACCCGTTGATATTAATCACTGCTGTTGTATTATCCTGCACACCGGCATAACCATCAAAAGTGGAAATAAATTTTCCTGTAAGCGTCGGGTCTTCGTAAATAACTACCATTACCCATCCGGCCGAGCTGCCTCCTTCACGCCTTCCTTTGGCAGCCCTAAGGTTAGCAAGGGTATAAGTGCCATTGGGATTACCGAGGTTTTGGAGGAGTTCTGTAATGTTCTTGTAACATATTATTGGAGAATCTTTAAAAGACTCTGCCAGATTGTTTGGGTTGTAACCATCAAAAACTATTGCATCATCTTCACCTGCGGGGTCCGGGTTATTATCAGCAGTTAAATCAATATATGCCCCCCCCGGGGAGCTTAAATTTTATCTGGTTCCAGTCTTCAAACCTTGGTATTGTTGCCTGCCATTGCAGGCTGGGGCTGTTGCTCCTTTCATAGGGATATGTTGATGCCCAGTACAAACCCGCATATTTTACTTTGAAACAGCTGCCTGTAAGCTGCAGGTTGGCGCTACTGGAACTAAATGTAGTGGGATCATCATCAATATCAATATATTCCATATTGAGGGAATTATTATTTTCGCCCCCGTTAAACGGAATATTTGCCTGTGAGGGGTTGGCGGCATCAGCCCTGTTGAGTATATTGTTGCCGACCAGGACGATATCACCCTTAATTTTGATATTTCCTCCAGGCAACCTTGGTGAAAAACTGGGAGGTACCGGGGTTTGCGAAAATGCGGTTGCCCCTGCTAACAATAATCCTGCCAGGATTATTATCCTTACTGTGTAGCGTTTTTTTAAGTACATTGGTGTAGTAGTTTTTAATAGGATGTTTTTTTAGTGTGTGTTATTTTTTTAGTCAGATTTTTATTTAATGATGTTTACGCTGCTTATCCAGATAGGGTCGAAATAGGTGTTGTCTACATTGGAATAGTAGGATATCAGTGCTTCCCGCCATGTGTTGTGCCTCTTTAAATACACATACCTGAAATGGTTTTTTGGATTGTAAAATGATTTTGCACTTATCCCCCTGTTTTTTAATGACTGCATAAAAGCATCGGCATTTTTGTTCGTTGCAAAAACATTAGCAATTATATAATAGCCCGGTTCTGCATTATCAATCATCATGTGGTTTATTTGTTCTAAATTTTTTCTGGGCTTTCTTGTTTTTTTTGCATAATATTCCCGTATATCTTTTTCTATTATTTCATCAGTCTCGTCAGTATCACCGGGTTCAGGCAGGGTGGCAGGGGTTTCTCCCTGTAATGCACCTGAATCAGGATTGTCTCCTGCTGTTGCCGCAGTGGCTGCCTTTTGGCTTTCTGTATCTATTGACAGCTGTTTTCTCTGCCTTGCTGCTTTTTCTCGCCGTGCATATTCTTTCAGGTTTTTTATCTTTTTTTCCAGCTCCGCTTTTTGCACATGTATAAGGGAATCTTCCCTTAGCAGTATTTCCAGCAGGTGCTGGTCTTCCTCGTCAAGGTCAAGCCTTAGTCTGCCAAGCTCGGCATCCATGTCATAATCAGGTTCATATGCTTTTTCTTCTGCTTCTTTTTCTTTTTGTACCTGTTTTTTGGTCTTTCTCTTTGGTTCCGGTCTTTCGGGTTCTTCAGGCTTTTCAGGTGTTTCCTCAGTTTCGTACACCGAGTCGCGGACAGCCGTGGCTTTTTCTGCTATGGCAATACGGTCAGTAAGTGAAAATGCTATAACAACCTCATGTGTAGCCCCCAGGTTTACAATACCGCTTTTTGTACCGCGTTCGTAGGTATAGCCAAGTGAGAGCTTTTTAGAAAGGTGTACGCCCGCACCTGCGCTGATGCCGTAAAAATCATCAACACCCGCCTGGAACCAACCTGTCCGTGGGAAATGCAGCAGCACGTTACCGTTAATGGTAAGGCTGGCCTCTTCACTTTTACGTCCCCTTAGCAGGAATTTTATATCGCCGTTACCGAAAATTCCTTCACGTGATTCGAAAGCATATGTGTACATAATATGACCGGAGTACGTCCTGTCCGTATAATCTTCAGTCATCTGGCCTGACTTAAAATCATAATCAATATAATTTTCGAGGTAAGCCCCAAAATCAAAACTCCTGTAGTTAAAGTTAATACCCGGTTTAAGGCTCAGTATGGAATTGTCCCTCATGGCAAGTATGGCCGGGTCAGGCTCCTGTGCTATTATCCGCGCCTTATCCACACCACTGTTGTAATAAGCCAGGTTGAAACCAAGTGTCAGGTTCATTTTCTCCATCAGGGTGATGTTATATGCGTAATTTGCAATACCGCCGAAGCTTGATAATACCCCTAAATTTTGTCGGTATAAGCCTATTCCGAGACCCGTTTTTTCAGAAAATTTTCCTGAGTAGGACAACATGTACAACTTAGGTGAATCGTCAAACCGGAACCATTGGTTACGGTGGTACAGTACGATATTCTTATTGTCTTCCCTTACAAATGAAAATGCCGGATTTAGCAGGAAACGGTTGTACTTGACATTATTCTGTACCGGTATGTTGAAGGTAAGCACAGGCGCATCCTGGGCATTTAGCCCTGAAAAGGCCCCCATGATGATGATTAACAATAATGCAATGTAGTTTTGCGCCATGCTCAACCTCATTTTAATATGGTTATTGAGCCTCTCCTTAAATATTCAAGGCCTTTCATAATCGTGTAATAGTAGACAGGGTTTTTTAATGACCAGTTAAAATCTGTTTCAGGCCAGTTACCCCTGTAGCTGTATGACCGGAACACGAGCGAGCCATCGGGAGCATAAATCATTATCTCGATATCATCCCCTATATATTCCAGCGGTAGCACCCATTTATCATTAATACCGTCATTATTTGGGGTTACAATATTGGGTATGGCAACAACATTGTTTTCTACCAGGTTTACGGTAAACTCTTTTACCACCACACACTGCCCTAATGTTGCAGTCATATTATAATTCCCAGGTTCCGTTATTTCTGCCGAAGGCCCGGTTGCAAACAATACACTGTCACGGTACCATTGGTAGCTGTCGGCACCACTGGCATTAATTATTACTGATGTGCCTTCAGGTAGTTGTACTTCGGCTCCTGCATCAATGGTAATATTTGAAGTTTCTGCCGGTGTAAGGGCAAAGGCTTCAGAAGTGCGTGTACAGCCCAGATAAGTTACTTCAAGATAATAATTACCCGAAGTACTTACCGTTATAGAAGTTGTAGTACCTATAGGTGTATTACTCCCTTCTTTATACCACTTATAGGTATACTGCGGATTGTCTACAGTACTAAAAAGCTGTACTTCACTACCCTCTGAGCAGTAAGTGCCTTCTACTAAAACTTCAGGTGTTTCCGCCAGCCCCAGTAAAATTTCTACTGCATTTGAGATGACGGCGCCCCACCCGGGAATTATCACTTCAAGGGTATAAGTACCATTTTCTGCTATTGTAACATTTTGCGAAATTGCGCCTGCCATAGCTATATTATTTTTATACCACTGATAAGAATAACTGTTACCGCTCACGCTAATCTGTCCCTGAGGCGTAGATGCCTGAAGGGAAACCATGCTTATTGTGGTGGTACTGGAGCTACAGGAAGTATAATCAGAAGCCGCAGCTATCTGGGCTATAAATCCTAAAGGGTTTGTAATGGTAAAAATGGCTTCCTGGGTTATGGCACAGCCTTCGCTCTGGGATATAGTAACTTTATATGTGCCAATAGATGTTGCTGTGTACGCATTGGTATTTGCCCCCTCAATAAGTACATTGTTCCTATACCAGAGATACACGGGCTCAACAGCATTAGTGGCGACTGATAATGTTACCTGCTCACCCGGTATTAGTACCTGCGCTGCCGGAACTGTAGTTGATATACTAAATTCAAATTCATTTATGATTATTGTATTGGATGTGGCATTGCAGCTGCCGGTATTTGCAATTATGTAATAAGACCCGGGCTCGGTAACAGTAAAATCAGCTGTAGTGCCTGTAGCTGCCTGAGCACCGTTTCTGAAAAGTGTATAAGTATATCCCGGGCTGCTACCCGTAGAAGAAATGGTTACGGTTCCATTATCGCAGATACTGCCTGAAGCCGTAATTTCTAAAGCCGGAACACCAAGGTTAACCGCCACGGAATTAGAAAATACCATGCCAAACCCCGGCACATCAATGCCGAGCTTATAGCTTCCGTTCTGTGCGGCTCCGGAGATAGTATAGNATGGTTACGGTTCCATTATCGCAGATACTGCCTGAAGCCGTAATTTCTAAAGCCGGAACACCAAGGTTAACCGCCACGGAATTAGAAAATACCATGCCAAACCCCGGCACATCAATGCCGAGCTTATAGCTTCCGTTCTGTGCGGCTCCGGAGATAGTATAGGAGGCCGAAACAGCCCCTGCCACAGGCTGGTTGTCCCTGTACCACTGGTAGGGGTAACCCATGCCCAAAACATTTACAGGGCCCTGGGCTGTTGATGCATTGAATGAGCCCAGTGTAAGGGTAGCGCTTGTGGCGGCACATGC
>NZ_NOXV01000120.1 GCF_002251835.1 Flavobacterium cyanobacteriorum | reverse complement strand
CATTTTGCAAATCGCTTTGTTGTCGGACAGTCCCGAAGGGCTGGCCCAGGCAAATCGCCTGGGGCGTTGTGCGGGAAGCCCGTAGGATTTCCGCACAACGTGCCGCGGCTTTACGGCAGTTGCGGAGCCAGCGTGCTGATTATTTTCTGTTAAAGATAAAAGTTTTTCGTGAGCACATAAAAATAAAAACCAGCAATCGCGTAAAACCACTGTGCGTGTTGCACAACTCAAATATACAAAACCTTGCAAATAAATTTGATTTTTTTTAAATTTACTCATGCAAGGAAAAAAGACTTTTACACCACAGTTATTTGTATCGGTAAATTTGTTGGATTTAGTTCCAGCAGATAATTTTTATAGAAAACTACTCACCGAACTCGATTTACATTTTATTTATAAAGCTACCCAAAAGTACTATGGCAAAGAAGGCCAAGAGAGCATTGATCCAGTTGTTTTCTTTAAGATTTTGTTGGTTGGCTATTTGAATAACATCAACTCAGATAGACAATTAATTGCTTATTGCAGCGATAGTTTGTCAATTCGTTTGTTTTTAGGTTATGATGTTCATGAGCCATTGCCTTGGCACAGTACTATAAGTAGAACCCGAAGTTTGTATGGCGAAGAAATTTTTCTAGATTTATTCAAGCTAGTATTGAAGATGTGTGTTTCTAAAGGAATGGTTCGTGGCAAGCGTCAAGCAGTGGATAGCGTTTTTATCAAAGCCAATGCGAGTATGGATAGTTTGGTAGAGAAAGAAGTTTTGGACGATGCTAGTGCTTTTGTAAATGAACTGGAAGAAAACAGCGAATTTAAAACTACAAGTACTAGAAAGAAACTAGTAGAACAACATCACGCTTGGAAAGAAGAAGCCTATAAAGGAATGCCTAATGCAACTGGCAAAGACAAGATAGACGAATTTGGGAATATTATCCGACCAAAATATTTGTCAAATCACACGCATTATTCACCAACAGATAGCGATGCTCGAGTAAGTGTCAAACCAGGCAAAGCACGTCAGTTAAACTATTTTGGACAAATCGCTGTAGACGATGCCCATCATGTCATTACAGGCGCATGTTCAGATTTTGCAGACAAACGCGACAGTCAGTGTTTAGAACAAATTGTAGAACTTACCGAAGAAAACCTAAACGAAAACAACATTGAACTCCAAGAACTCCTAGCTGATGGTGGTTATAGCAGCGGCGAAGCCTTAGCCTATTTACACCAAAAAAATATCAATGCCTACATTCCAAACTTTGGACAATACAAACCCGAGCGAGAAGGATTTACGTTTCATAAAGAAGAAAACTATTATCAATGCACTAAACCCAAAGGCAACCAAGCCAAACTCCTTTTTAAAGGCGAAAAAACCGATAGTAAAGGCTATACTAAACGAACCTATCGAAGCAGCGAAAGCGATTGCAAAAACTGTCCACTGCGAGAACAATGCTGTGGCAAAAGCACCAAGTTCAAAAAAATAGACGACAGCATCCACAAAGAACTATATGACAAGATGCACCAAAAGCTCACTCAAAACCCCGAGTATGCCAAACGAATGGTCAAGGTGCGAAGTAAAACCGTTGAACCTGTTCTAGGAACCCTGATTAACTTTCTGAACATGAAACGGGTCAATACGCGTGGAATACAACAAGCCAACAAACATGTTTTGATGGCCTCTATGACCTATAACTTGAAGAAATACCTCAAGTTCATTGCCAAAAAACCAAAAAGTCTAGCCCAAGTGGTATCAATCAATCAAGGGAAGGTAAATACTTCTTTAAAAGTCACTTTTTTGAAGTTAAAACGAACGTTTTTATGCCTTCTTTTTTTAAACAACAACATCTTTAATCCAAAAATAAACCTCGCTTAAAAAGCACTAAACGAGGTTGTTTTTTATGATTTTTTTAAAATTTAGTTGTTGGAGGGAGTTGTGCAACGGTTACTGCTGTTAGCTGCTGGGTGGCTTTTGACTGGAATAAAATTGAAACACGACCAACCGAATATGGAAAGTATTTGATGAAGTGGTTTAAACTTTTATTTTATTAAATTTCTTTAGTGCGA
>NZ_NOXV01000254.1 GCF_002251835.1 Flavobacterium cyanobacteriorum | reverse complement strand
CCGCTGCAAGTCCTCATTCCGCTGCGCTCCATTGCGGGCTTTCCGCTCCTATCCCTCACGCGGGGGGGAGCGGCAAAGAAAGTGTGGACGGTTTTCAATGAGAATATGTTAGCCCGTCACTACAACAAAATACACCCAACAGCCGCTTATTCTTTTTGCGGATTTGTTTAAATTCGCCATTGTAATCTAACCCATATACTTTGGCAGCTACACAAGAAAAACCGGCAAAAGAAACCCCGCTAATGAAGCAGTACAACAGCATCAAGGCCAAATACCCTGATGCCTGCCTGCTGTTCCGCGTGGGCGATTTTTATGAAACCTTTGGCGAAGATGCCATAAGGGCCGCCGGCATACTGGGCATTGTACTTACCAAAAGGGGCAACGGCACCGAAGCCGAAACGGCGCTGGCGGGATTTCCGCACCATTCGCTCAACACCTACCTGCCAAAACTGGTAAAGGCAGGGCTGCGCGTGGCAATATGCGACCAGCTGGAAGACCCCAAGATGACCAAGGCCATTGTGAAACGCGGTGTTACCGAACTGGTCACGCCGGGTGTTTCCATGAACGATGAAGTGCTGCAGGCCAAATCTAACAATTTCCTGGCCTCCGTATATTTCGGCAGGAAAACATTGGGTATATCGTTCCTTGACGTATCAACCGGCGAATTCCTTACGGCACAGGGAAATGAGGAGTACATTGACAAGCTGCTGCAAAACTTCAGCCCCAGTGAAGTACTGGTGCCTAAGGCCGAAAAAAATAATTTCAGGGAAATATTCGGCGGTGACTACCACACTTTTTACCTGGAAGACTGGGTATATAAGGAAGACTATGCCTTTGAAAGCCTCACCACCCATTTCGGTACCAACTCCCTTAAAGGCTTCGGCGTTGAGGATTTACAGGAAGGCGTTATAGCCTCGGGCGCCGTGCTGTATTACCTCTCGGAAACGCAGCACAACAAAGTGCAGCATATTACGGCCATACAGCGTATAGCCGAAGACGCCTACGTGTGGATGGACCGGTTTACCATACGTAACCTGGAACTCTACCACAGCGCTAACCCTAATGCCGTGACGCTGCTCGATGTTATCGATAAAACGCTTTCGCCCATGGGCAGCAGGCTTTTAAAACGCTGGCTGGCCCTGCCGCTGAAAGATGCGCATAAAATAAGGGCGCGCCATGAAGTTGTGGGCTACCTCAAAGAAAACAACGATGTGCTGCAAAAATTCCAGCAGCAGATAAAGCAGGTATCCGACCTTGAAAGGCTTATCAGCAAGATAGCCACAGGCAGGGTATCGCCACGCGAGGTAATTTACCTTAAAGAATCGCTGGACGCCATTGTGCCTGTAAAAACCATTGCGCTGGAAAGCCATAACGAAGCGCTCAAAGCCATTGGCGACAGCCTGCACAGCTGCGAACTGCTAAGGGAAAAAATCAAGGCAACCCTCAACCCTGACGCCCCCGTGGCCATAAGCAAGGGAAATGCCATAGCCAAAGGCGTTAACCCGGAGCTTGACGAGCTGCGTGCCATAGCCTATTCCGGCAAAGAATATTTAGAGGCCATAGAAAAAAGAGAGTCGGAAAGTACGGGTATCACTTCGCTAAAAATATCCTTCAACAATGTTTTCGGGTACTACATTGAGGTGCGGAACACCCATAAGGACAAAGTGCCCCAGGGATGGATACGCAAGCAGACACTGGTAAATGCCGAACGGTACATCACCGAGGAACTGAAAGAATATGAGAGCAAGATACTGGGTGCCGAAGAAAAGATACAACAGATAGAAGCGCAGCTGTTCGAACAGCTTGTGGTGTGGATTGCAACCTACATAAAGCCTGTACAGCTCAATGCCGGACTTATCGCGCAGGTAGACTGCCTGGCCTCTTTTGCGCAGCTGGCCATAGAAAATAAATATGTCTGCCCGGAAATTGACGACAGTTTTGACCTTGACATAAAAGAAGGCCGCCACCCCGTTATTGAAAAGCAATTGCCCGTAGGCACGCCCTACATTACCAATGATGTTTACCTGGACCGCTCACAGCAGCAGGTCATCATGATCACAGGGCCTAACATGTCCGGAAAATCAGCCATTTTACGGCAGACTGCCATAATTGTACTGCTGGCCCAGATGGGCAGCTTTGTGCCGGCCGAAAGCGTGCGGATGGGTGTTGTAGATAAGATATTTACCCGCGTTGGCGCGTCAGACAATATATCCATGGGCGAGTCAACCTTTATGGTAGAAATGAACGAAACGGCAAGCATCCTGAACAATATATCGGAGCGCAGCCTGATACTGCTTGATGAGATTGGCCGGGGCACCAGTACCTATGACGGTATCTCCATAGCATGGGCCATAGCCGAATTCCTGCATGAGCACCCGGCGCAGCCTAAAACGCTTTTTGCCACACATTACCATGAGCTGAACGAGATGCAGGACATTTTTGAACGCATCCGGAATTACAATGTGTCGGTAAAGGAACTTAAGGATACAGTGCTTTTCATCCGCAAGCTGGTGAAGGGTGGCTCTGCACACAGTTTCGGGATACACGTGGCCAAAATGGCGGGCATGCCGCAAACTGTGATACAAAAAGCACAAAAGCTGCTTAAAAAGCTGGAGAAGGACCATTCCGGCGAGGCGCTTGCCAGTGTAAAGGCATCAGCCAAGGACGAGATGCAGCTCAGCTTTTTTCATCTGGACGACCCGTTGCTGGAAGAAATAAAAGAAGAGATAATCAACCTGGACATAAACACCCTGACGCCCGTAGAGGCATTAATGAAGCTGAACGAGATAAAGCGGATGCTGGTGAAGTGATGCGGAAAAATACTTTATTTTTAAGCTAAACGTTATCAGAAGGTTATGCTTTTTGCTTAATTTTTTTTAGAAAAAGGCTTGCAAAATCAAAATTCTGTGCTACATTTGCATCCGCAATACTGAACCAACAGCGGTTGTAAAATAATGCGAAAATAGCTCAGTTGGTAGAGCGCCACCTTGCCAAGGTGGAGGTCGCGGGTTCGAATCCCGTTTTTCGCTCAACACTACCAGTGGCTCGAGTGGTGGAATTGGTAGACACGCTGGACTTAAAATCCAGTGGGCAGCAATGTCCGTGCGGGTTCAAGTCCCGCCTTGAGTACAAGTTAAAGCCTCAGACAAATGTTTGGGGCTTTTTTGTTAATCCCCCGTCCGGCTTCCTTTGCCTCACACCCGAAACCCAGGGGCAAAAACTTTATACCGCCCGGTTACCCAATTTATAAGCGCGCCCGGCATCAGGAGCAGCCGGCACAGCGCTTGTTTGGCAGCGCCAGCACCCGCTCTACACTCTATCTCCCCGCCGCAAAAGCAGGCGGCGGGGAGGATGCCGCTCCGATCGGGGCTAACCCCAAACACCGGGATATACCGGCAAGCCTTTATCCGCAATAAACAGAAAATCCATACTGCGCTATCGGGGCATAACAGGCTATAGCCTGTACAGGAATGCCATAAAAACAAAAAGCCCCCGCGGTGCAGGAGCTTTGATACTTTTTACTTGCAAACTCTTAGTGAGCAGGAGCAGCCGGAGCAGCTTCTGTAGCAGGAGTAGCAGCAGAATCAGCTGGAGCAGCAGCAGAATCAGCTGGAGCAGGAGCTGGAGTTTCAGTTACCGGAGCTTCAACAGCAGTAGAGTCAGTAGTAGCTTCTGTATTTTCACCTTCTGTCTTCTTGCATGATACAAGAGAAACGATAGCTACAAGTGCAAGGCTTAAAACAACTTTTTTCATCTTACTAAATTATAAAAGGTTAATTATTAATTCGGAGCAAAGATATAAATTTTTTAATATGATAAAATATTTACCCGAAATTTTTTTTTAAATGTTTTCTTACTGAATTTCAATTGCTTAATGATAACGTTTTCGCCAGATAATCCCCACTATACTTTTTTTTAAAAATTTACCTTCTTTTACCAAAATATCAGGGCACTTGTAAGGTATTGGCTATACCGTCCTGTTACTTTTTAGGCACGTTTACCAGCTTCATTTCGCTCACCAGGTGGGTAGCGCCGGCAAACTTATCAATAATAAACAGTACATAGCGCATATCAACCATTATGTTCCTGCATATTGAGGGGTCATAATGGATGTCGCTCATAGTGCCTTCCCACACCCGGTCAAAATTCAGGCCTATAAGGTTTCCTTTTGCATCAATAGCCGGGCTGCCGGAGTTACCTCCTGTCGTATGGTTGGTGCCTATGAAGCAAACCGGCATTTTGCCATTGACACCATAGCGGCCGTAATCTTTTTTATTGTACAGCTCAATGAGTTTCTGTGGTACATCAAATTCATAATCGCCGGGTATGTATTTTTCCATTACCCCGTCCAGGTAGGTTACCGGCTCATAATATACGGCATCACGGGGTTCATAGCCTTTTACTTTGCCATAGGTTACCCTGAGCGTGCTGTTGGCATCCGGGAAAATCCTGGCCTCTTCAGGGCTCAGTTCCAGTATTGCCTTCATATAGGCGCGCTGTAGCGCCGTTATTTTGAGGTTTATCTGATCATACCCCGGCGCTACATTTTTTACGTAAGCCTCCGCTATGGCTTTGGCAAACTGATAGCCCCGGTCAGCGTTCAGCCTGTCAATCACGGTTTTGGTATCGCCTTCCAGTAATTGCTTAAAGCCTTCGTAGCTTGTAATCCGGGACTGGCTGTAGATTTCAGCGGTGAGTTTTTTATAATCTGTAGTAAGCAGCTCTTTTGGCAGGAACTGGCGCGGCGATTTAGTTGCGTATATCTCGATTAGCTGTTCAAATACCTTTTCATCAACTGTCCTGTTAAAATCTTTATACACGCCGGCCATGCCGGTAACCAGGTTCTCTTTCCTATCATTGAAAGCCTGCCCGCCTTTTGTGCTGTATACCTGCTCCAGCTGGTACAGCCTGTAGGCTATGGTAAGCAGTTCGGTATTGCGCAGGACTACTTCGGTAAAGTAATCCCGGGCAAGCGCATAAGGAGCAATTTCGTTGTAGTTTTTTTCAAAATCAGTAAGCAGGCTGCCGTATTCGGCCTGTTTCCCGGCTTTGGCCACACGGGCCATAAACTCTTTTTCCTGCGCCCGCTTGAGCGCCACTGCATTAGTTTTCTTTAGCCCCTGGCTCTCCCCTATCCATTTCTTCCAGTAATTGGCTATGCTGGCATATTTTGCGGCATATTGTATTTTTATAGCCTGGTCTTTACGCATAAAGCCGTCAGCTACTTTAAGGGCAGCGTCGCGCACTTCAATCTTGGCGGGATTAAGGCTGTTTACAACCTGCTCCACCGCTACGGCCGGCAGGTACTCGGTAGTCCTGCCGGGATAGCCAAACACCAGCGTAAAGTCATCCTCCTTAACGCCTCCTAATGAAACCGGCAAAAAATGCTTTGGCGTGTACGGCACATTGTCTTTTGAGTAGGCGGCCGGCCTGTTGTTTTTGTCGGCATAAATACGGAACAGCGAAAAGTCGCCGGTATGCCGCGGCCATACCCAGTTATCGGTATCTGACCCAAATTTACCGATTGATGACGGCGGCGCTCCTACCAGGCGCACATCTTTGTAGGTTTCGGTAACGAAAAGCATGTACTGGTTGCCTTCGTAAAAGGTACGAATCCTGTTTTCCTGCCATGGCTCTTTTGGCAACGATGCGGTAAGGCGGGTAATATTTTCCTGTATCTTTTTCTGCCTCTCCTGTTCAGCTAATGATGCCGTGCCTTCCAGCACCTTTGTAGTAACATCTTCAATGCGGGCTATGAAAGTAACTTCCAGGTCCGGGTTTGGCAGCTCTTCAGCAAGGTTCATGGCCCAGAACCCGTTGGCCAGGTAGTCATGGTCTATCGTGGAGTGCGACTGTATCTCGTCATAGCCGCAGTGGTGGTTGGTGAGCAGCAGCCCCCTGGGCGATATTACTTCAGAAGTACACCCGCCGTTAAAATGCGGCACGGCGTCTTTGAGGCTCGATTTATTGACATCATAAATGTCCTGTGCGCTCATCTTCATGCCCAGGCTTTTCATTTCTTTTTCGTTCATGCCTTTGAGCAGCGAGGGTATCCACATGCCGCCCTGCTGCGCATAAGCGGGCAGCACAAGCAGCAGTACCAGTATACGTAGTAATTTCATAATGATTTTAATTGTTGTGGCCGCAAGTTAGTCATTTTATGATAAAGCAGCATCTTGTTAAAGGCGTATTAAAAGGCATCAATAAATAAAAAATCTTTAAAAAAATTGCAACATCTGTAATTATCAATTTAATTTATATATTTGCACCGCATGAGTCGACAAGATGCGATACTTAATTTAAACTATTAAATATAAATGAAAAAAATTATTAGAAAAAACTAGTGTTTTAATTTTATCTACAGTTTTAATATCTGCATCTTGCTCTGAAGACAGTATTGAATATAATGACAAAAATACAAATGAATCATTGACTGATAATATTGTTAATACTAAGAGAGTTATTGATTATGACCCTGCTATTTTAGATGATTCAACTTTTAAAGACTATTTGTATGCTGAATATTATGCTTTAGAAAAACTAAAAACTGAGGATATTGTCCGATTTAAAGATAGTAAAATAACGGAAAACAATACGGATGAAGTTATCAATGCACTAGGTTTTGAATCAAGAGGTAAATATATAGAATTTGCAAAAAAGCAATTTGAGAGATATACCTACTTAGAAAATAAATATAAAATATCTTCTTTAACTGAAGAAACAAAATATAGTTTAGTTAAAGATGGACTAATAAAATTTCAAATTCCTGTATTACATCCAGATCCTGTTGAAGTGCCAACTATGAGCTGTACTTGGAAAAAACGTTGGTGTGATGTTGGGGTAATTGGAGCTGCCGTTTTAGCTCATACAGCCTGTGGTGCCTTAGATGTTGAAACTTTAGGCCTAACTATTATCTTAGGATGCCATACAGGTGCAGCCCTTGCACAAGCAGCTGGCCATGCGCTTTGTATCGCAAATTATGACGATTGTGTAGCCGGAAAATAGTTATAGTTAGATGAGATGAGTAGATTTATAAAAAAAATACCTCTTATTAATGCACTAATTGCACTACTAATTATATTGACTGTTGGAATCTATAATCCAATTGCCAATATAATAATATTGTTGTTAAGCTTTATATCAGTTGGTTTTTCAATTTATCGATTTAAAATATTGGAGCCGGAAAAAGCTAACAAAGTAAAAATTTTTATATTGATTTTTCCTCTAGTAGCGGCCATATACCTACTTATGAATATGTTTTTCTGAAGGCTTTGCTGCCTTGGGTAATGCCATTGTAGATTACCCTGATTGATAGCCGGCGGGACTAAGCTACTGTTAAGGCCTAGCCCCGACGGGAGCGGCATCCTCCCCGACGCCTGCTTTTGCGGCGGGGAGATATAGCGGACGGCGGGACCAAGCCCTGACAGAGGAGCGCTTAGCCCAACGCTCCAAGAATTATTTAAAAGATTGTGAATTGCTGCAATGCGGCTAAAACTGCTATTTTGTGTTTAATCCGGGCCTTTTACTTTAGCTACCTGGCTGAGAATCCAGATATAATCGGCCTGGCTGTTTACAAAATCCCTGCCGGACACGTCCAGTATGAGCACATTCCTGCCGGCCTCGGTTTTTATGAAGTCAAGATACCCCTTATTTATTTTTTCGAGGTAATCAGCATCAATATCCTGCTCGTAGCTGCGGCCGCGCTTTTTTATGTGCTGCAGCAGCCTTTGAGTATCCTGGTAGAGGTAAATATAAAGGCCGGGGCGCGGTATTTCCCTGTAAATTATATCAAACAGCTTGCGGTAAAGGCGGTACTCATCTTCAGTCAGGGTTACCTTAGAAAAGATCAGTGATTTAAATATATGATAGTCGGCCACGACAAAATCCCGGAACAGGTCGAACTGCGAAAGGTCGTCGGTAAGCTGCTGGTACCTGTCGGCCAGGAATGACATCTCGAGTGAAAAGGCATACCTGGCCTGGTCCTTATAAAATTTGGGCAGGAACGGGTTATCGGCAAAGCGTTCGAGTACCAGTTTTGCATTGAAATCTTCTGAAATTTTGCCGGACAGGGTGGTTTTGCCCGCGCCGATATTACCTTCAATGGCTATGTAGTTGTACCTGTTGAGGCGCAACCCTGCCATGGGCGCTTCCAGTGTGGCGGCGTGTTTTATTGCTGCGCTGTCGGTTGTTTCGGCTATGAGGGTGCCGACATTTTTTTTTAGTACGGGGTGTATCCAGCCCGGCTTTATATCCCGGAGGGGATACAGGACAAATTTCCTTTCGTGCATGCGCGGGTGTGGTACCTGCAGGCTGATTTCGTCTATCATACTGTCATTAAAAGATATAATGTCAATATCAATAGTACGTGCGCTGTAACCGCTGCCGCTGCGTTCCCTGCCCATATGCCGCTCTGCCTCAAGCAGGGCCGCAAGCAATGCCCGCGCAGGCAGGCAGGTATGCACTGTTACGGCACAATTATAAAAATCATCACCCTTAAAACCCCACGAGGGCGTTTCATAAACAGCCGATACGCTTACTACTGTGGCAATATGGTTATGGATGTAGCTGATGCACGAGGTAATGTGCTGCAGCCTGTTGCCGCTGTTGCTGCCTAATGATAATATTGCCTCGTTCTGGAATTTCATACGGTGCAAAGTAAACAAAACAATTGTAAAGCCGTTGTACAAATTATCTTACTGTTAATAAATTTACAAAGGAGCACTTTGCAGCCCCGGATACACATATTTTGTAACAGATGTTGTATTTTTGATACATATCAAAAAAAATATTTTGACATTATGCAATTCTTAAAAAATGTACTGGCCACTATAGTAGGCCTATTCCTGTTTTGTTTCATCCTGTTCTTTTTTGTTGTGCTTATCGGCATCATTGCCGGCGGCAGCGAAAAAACGGTGCAAGTGAAAGAAAATTCAGTGATTGAGCTTGATATTGCCGAGGTAAAAAATGATTATGCCGGCAAATTTTATAATGATGAGTTTGCCTTTCTTAACGATGAGCCTAAAGACGGGCTTGTAAATGTGCTGAAAGCTATTAATGCCGCTAAAAAAGACACCAAGATAAAAGGCATAACCCTTACCAATACCACATCGCAGCTGGGCATGGCACAAACAAAAGCACTGCGCAGGAAACTTGAAGAATTTAAGCAATCAGGCAAGTTTGTGGTAGCCTATGCCGACACCTATACGCAGGCCGACTATTACTTAAGCTCAGTTGCCGATACGGTTTACCTGAACCCTGTAGGCGAGGTAGAATTTAAAGGGCTTTCATCAGAAGTGATGTTCTTTAAGGATTTCCAGGAAAAATCAGGGATAAAATTTGAAGTCATACGCCACGGTAAGTACAAGAGTGCCGTAGAGCCTTTCCTGAGCAACGAAATGAGCCCTGAAAACAGGGAACAGCTTACTGTATTGCTTAACACTGTATGGTCATCCATGGCGGCTGATATTGCCAAAAGCAGGAAAATAACCGTTGAGAGCGTTAACAGCATTGCCGAAAACCTTTCGGCGCGCACGCCTGAACTGGCAAAGGCATCAAAACTTATTGATAAGATCGGTTATGTTGATGAATTTGAGAACGGCATACGCAAAGCCCTTAAAATAAAGAAGGATGAGGAAATAAATTCTGTTGACATACTTGATTACGTACAAACCGCCGAACTGTCTGACCTGCTGAACAGCGGCACTGATAAAATTGCCGTTGTTTATGCACAGGGTGAAATAATGGGCGGCGAGGGAGACCTTACCGTGGTTGGCGAAGGCGCCATGAGGGAAGCCCTAAAAGAAGCCCGTGAAGACAAAGACGTGAAGGCTGTAGTGCTTCGGGTAGATTCACCGGGAGGAAACGCGCTGACATCAGAACTTATCTGGAGGGAAATAGAGCTAACCAAAAAGAAAAAACCCGTGGTGGTATCAATGGGCAACGTGGCCGCATCGGGTGGGTATTACATATCATGCAATGCCAGCAGGATATTTGCTGAACCAAACACTATAACAGGCTCAATCGGTGTATTCGGCGTATTGCCAAACCTTACACAGCTGTCGGATAAGGTAGGCATACACACCGAGCAGGTGAACACCCACAGCAATGCCTCCGGCTACAGCCTGTTTACACCACTGCAGGATAATACCCGCGCCGTAGTACAGGAAGGTGTAGAAAAAATATATACAACGTTTGTGAGCCGTGTAGCCACAGGCCGTAAAATGACGCCTGAACAGGTTGATGCCATAGGCCAGGGCCGTGTGTGGGCCGGTGCCGATGCTGTAAAAATAGGGCTGGTAGATGAACTGGGGAGCCTTGACGACGCTATAAAGTATGCCGCCAAACTGGGCAAGGCTAAAGATTATAGCATAGAGGATTACCCTGAATATGAAATGACCTTTGAGAAGCTACTGTCGGGCAAAATGCCTTTTGCCCAAAGTAAGGAGGAATTCATTAAGGAAGAGGTAGGTGAAGAAAATTACAGGATCATTGAGCGCATGAGGAGGGCTTCACAGCTAAGGGGGCCGCAGCTGATACTGCCTTATGAAATAAACATCAGGTAAAATCCGTTAGTAATTAATACACCAAATAAAAAATACTATGGCTAAGAAGATATTGAAATGGACGGGGATTACACTGCTGGTCATTATAATACTGCTGTTAGCTGCACCCTTCCTTTTTAAAAGTAAAATTGAGGAAATGGTACTGAAAGCCGTTAATGAGCAGGTTGACGCAAAGGTGAACTTTGAAGACGTGAGCCTGAGCCTTTTTAAAAGTTTTCCGCAGGCCAATGTAACGGTCGAAAAGCTAAGCATCATCAATAAGGCGCCTTTTGAAGGCGATACGCTGGTGTACCTTGGTGAGCTGAACCTGAAAATGTCGGTTAAAGAACTTTTTAAAGGCGACGGCGAAGCTATGAGCGTAGAATCGCTTACCACAAAAAACGGGGTAATAAATATCCTTTTCAATAAAAACGGCCTTGGCAATTTTGATATCGCCATAAAAGACAAGGAAGAGCAGCCGGGTGGTGAACCCTCCAAACCATTTGCGCTAAACATGCAGAATTACGAAATTGAGAACCTCCGTTTCCGCTACTATGACGAGCGCTCCAGGATGCAGATGGTAATTGACAGCCTTAACCATAGCGGCAAGGGCAACTTTGCGCAAAGCAGACTGGACCTTGATACGCACACCACTGCTAGGCTTACGCTGGATATGGACAAGACCAATTACATGCGTAATATAGCCCTTAAGCTGGACGCTGTGCTGGGACTTGATCTTGAAAAAAGCATCTATACGTTTAAGAACAATAAGGCGCTTATTAACCAGCTGCCTCTTGAGTTTGACGGAAGCATTGCAATACTGGAGACCGGCCAGCAGTATGACCTAACCTTTAAAACCCCATCATCATCATTTAAAAATTTCCTCGGACTGATACCGGAAAGCTACTCGGGTAATCTTGCAAATGTAAAAACAGAGGGTGATTTTACCATTAATGGTATGGTTAAAGGCGCCATGACCGATACTACAATCCCTAAATTCAATATCGCCATAGCATCCAATAATGCTTCCTTTAAATATCCTGACCTTCCAAAAGCAGTAGAAAACATTGTTATTGACACGAAGATCATTAACGAAACAGGAGTAACGAATGATACTTATGTAAACCTGGACAACCTGTCTTTCAGGATTGACCAGGACGTTTTCGGGGCAAAAGCCACTATCAGGAATCTGGCAGAAAACGCTCTTGTTGATGCCAGCCTTAAAGGTACCATCAACCTGGGCAACTTTGCCAAAGCCTACCCTGTAAAACTAAGCGTACCGTTATCGGGTATCCTTAAAGCTGACGTGAAGACTAAATTCGACATGAAATCTGTGGAAGCGAGCCAGTATGAAAGGATACAAAATTCGGGCAGCATAAGCCTCAGCGGATTTACCTATTCAGGAGATGCCATGGCAAAACCTGTAACTATTAACCGTGCTGATGTGCAGTTTAACCCAAGCAGGGTAAACCTGAGCCAGTTTACTGCCAAAACAGGAAGTTCGGATGTGGCTATTACAGGTACGCTGGATAACTTTTACGGTTTTGTTTTTAAAGACCAGGTGCTAAAAGGTAACTTCAATATGAGCTCAAGCCGTTTGTTGGTAGCTGATTTCATGGCGCCACAAACAAAAACCGTAAGCACCAAAAAAGAAGACGGCACCAAAACCACCGAAACCAGGAAAGCCGGCGATGCAGTAAAGATACCTGCTTTCCTTGACTGCACTATTACCGCAAAGGCGGGAACTGTAGTGTATGACAACCTAAACCTGAAGAATGTTTCGGGTAAAATGATCATAAGGGATGAAGCGGTGGCACTACAAAATGTAAAAACTGACATATTCGGTGGGCAGATTGGCCTGAACGGAAATGTATCGACAAAGGGCAACACACCTAAGTTTGATGTTGATCTGTCGCTCAACAGGGTTGATATCGGGCAGTCGTTCACGCAGCTTGACATGCTGAAGTCTATTGCACCTATAGCCAGTGTAATTAACGGCAAACTTACATCAACCGTAAATGTGCAGGGGAACCTTGATGCCAGGGAGATGACCCCTGACCTTAAATCAATAAACGGCAGCCTTATGGGGCAGCTGTTGTCAACTACTATTAATGAAAAGAACTCAAAGCTGCTTACAGCACTTGATAATAACCTGAAGTTTATTGACCTGAACAAGCTTAACCTTAACGACCTGAAGGCCAATCTGAGCTTTGAGAACGGTAAGGTAAATATAAAGCCCATTAACCTTAAATACCAGGATATAGCTATACAGGTGGGCGGGCAGCATGGTTTTGACCAGAGCATGAGCTATAATGTAAACTTTGATGTACCGGCCAAATACCTTAGCCCCGAAGTTACAAAACTACTAAGCTCCCTAAGCCCTGCCGAAGCAAATAAAATAAGCGTACCTGTTACAGCGCTTGTTACAGGAACTTTCCAGAATCCTAAGATCAGCACTGACGTGAGCAAGACGGTTACCAACCTTACGCAGCAGCTGGTTAAACAGCAAAAAGATAAGTATAAGCAGCAGGGTGTAAATGCCCTTAATAATCTTATTAAGGGGAAAAACAACAACACTACCACAACAGACACTGCTAAAGCCCAAACACCGAAAACCAACCAGGAGCTGAAAGAAAAAGCCGGCGAAGCTGTTAAAAGCAAAGCTACAGATGCTGTAAGGAACCTTTTCAGGAAAAAAGAGAAAAAGGAAGAGTAGTTAGTATTCAGGGGTCAGTAGGCAGTGTCCAGTGTTCATTTGTATTGGAGCCTGCAGGAAATAAATAAAAAGGGGCTGTCTCAAAAGTGTCATTAATGCAATGAAGTGAAGAATCTAAATGATTACTATACAAAGCTAATGACAAAGATGCTGTTACAGCATTTTGAGACAGCCTCTTTTTTTTTACACGTTAATCCTTACACCAAAGCCTTCAAAGGCCCGCACATTAAATACGGTCCCATCCTCAAACATCAGGTACTGGCCTTTAATCCCTGTCAGCTTACCCTCAAAAACGGGGGTGGTAACCAGGTTAAGGCTGCTTATCTTTTTAGGGTACTCTAATACCGGGTACTCAAGGTTATAAATCTTCTCTCCTGTGGTTTCAAAATATTGCTGCACCTCATCCGGCAACAGCGGCTGTACAAATCTGCGGCGTTCTGTCAAATCTATGGGTGCAATTTCATTCAGCAGCATCTTTTTCCAGTTTATCTTGTCGGAAAAGTGGCTTTTTAGCGCTACTTCGGTTATTCCGGCAAGGTAGCGGTTAGGCACTTCCACCAGTGCTATTGCCTGGCTTGCCCCCTGGTCTATCCAGCGTGTGGGCACCTGTGTTTTTCGTGTCACGCCTACTTTCATATCACTGGCTGAGGCAAGGTACACAATATGCGGCTGCAGCTGGGCCTTCTTTTCATATTCCAGGTCGCGGTCGGCCACGTCAAGGTGTGCAGTACTCAGTTCAGGGCGCATTATCCAGTCGCCTGCTCCCGGTATTACATAAAAACAGTCATAGCAATAGCCCATGCGGTATATTTTCTTCTTTTTGCTGCAGTGCAGGCACTGGTACCCCATAAAGGTAATCTCAAATGGTTTGCCCAGTAACTGGTTCATGTGCAGAAAGCTATCTTCAAACACCAGGTAGTACTGTATGGGGCTGCCTGCTTCTGCCTGCATTTTTGTTAAAACGCCTTCGTATTGCATGTAAAATTTGTACTTTTAGGGCATAAAGATACTAAAATATGGCATTGTCGATAATCAATTCGATAGCATCCTGGATACTGAAGAAACGCATACACCAGATAGAACTGTTCCTGAAATACCCGCACGAGGTACAGGAAGAGTTGCTTTTCAGCCTATTAAAAACAGCTGAAAACACTGCAACAGGTAAAAAGTATGACTTCAGCACAATAAAAAACTACAGCACATTTGCCGAAAGGGTACCGATATCAGCTTATGAAGACCTGGAACCCATGATAGAGCAGACGCGTAAGGGAGAGCAGAATGTTTTCTGGCCTACGCAGATAAAGTGGTTTGCCAAATCAAGCGGCACCACTAATGCCAAAAGCAAGTTTATACCCGTGAGTAACGAAGCGCTGGAAGACTGCCACTACAAAGCCGGAAAGGACCTGCTGTGCCTGTACCTGAACAATAATGAAGATTCGCAGCTATTTACCGGGAAAAGCCTGAGGCTGGGCGGCAGCAAGCAGATATATGAGGATAACAATACTTTTTTTGGCGATCTTTCGGCTATACTAATTGATAATATGCCTATATGGGCAGAGTTCAGCAGCACGCCGAGCAACAAAGTATCACTAATGAGCGAGTGGGAAACCAAAATACCGGCCATAGTAAAAGAAACGCTTACTGAAAATGTAACCAGCTTTGCGGGTGTACCCTCATGG
Organism: Flavobacterium cyanobacteriorum; assembly: GCF_002251835.1. Taxonomy (GTDB): domain Bacteria; phylum Bacteroidota; class Bacteroidia; order Flavobacteriales; family Flavobacteriaceae; genus Flavobacterium; species Flavobacterium cyanobacteriorum. Next base: position 21,966 of record NZ_NOXV01000254.1, on the reverse strand, counting down.
ATGCTGGTGCTCATGAACAAGATACTGGAAGAAACAGGCAAAGCCACACTGCCGGAAATATGGCCCAATGTAGAAGTTTACTTTCATGGTGGGGTTAGCTTTGAACCGTATAGGGAACAGTACAAAAAGATACTGCTCAAAACTGATTTTAAATACTACGAAATCTACAATGCCTCTGAAGGGTTTTTTGCCATACAGGACACTAACGACAGCAACGAGCTGCTGCTGATGCTGGATTACGGTATTTTCTACGAATTTATCCCGATGGATACCTTCGGCACTCCTGACCAGAAGGCCGTGAGGCTTGCCGATGTGGAACTGAACAAAAATTATGCGGTAGTGATAACCACCAACGCAGGGTTGTGGCGTTACCTTATTGGCGATACGGTACGGTTTACTTCAGTAAGCCCCTACAGGATAAAAATAACAGGAAGGACCAAGCACCATATTAATGTATTTGGCGAGGAGCTTATGGTAGAGAATACGGATAAAGCCATTGCCAAAGCCTGTGAACTTACAGGCGCTGAAGTAGTGGACTATACTGTTGCCCCCATTTTTATGGAAGGCAGGGAGAAGGGTGCCCATGAGTGGATTGTAGAATTTGGCAGGCATCCTGAAGATGTGGATAAATTCCGCCAGGCACTTGATGAGACGCTGCAAAGCGTGAACAGCGACTATGAGGCCAAGCGCTACAACAACATGACGCTAAACCCGCTGGTGCTTAATGTGGCACGCCCTAAACTTTTTTATGACTGGCTTAAGGCGCAGGACAAACTGGGCGGGCAGCACAAGATACCAAGGCTTAGTAATGAACGAAAATACCTCGAGGAACTGAAAGCCATGCAGGATAATACAGTTACTGCCTGAAACGAAATTTAACAGATAACTTCTTAGCTTATAATTTGTTTGGTATTATCTTTGCGCTGCAATGAGAAAATATGATATAATGAAAAGGAAGTCTTTACTTGTGCTTGGCGCTGCTGCACTTTTGGTACTTATAACATCATGCGGGCCTAAAAGGTACGGCTGCAACAAGAGGCGCTGCATTGTGGACAGCAACACAAAACAAGAAGTTTTAAAAACAAACCCGACCAAAACCACACAAAACACATAAAAAATCCCGCTCAAATGAGCGGGATTTTATTACACACTTCGAGGATTAGATGCTTAAATGATTTTAAAAGCAAACACCTCAAAGGTTTTAAAAAAGGTTTTATTTATATATAAAGTTGTGCGCTTCGGCAAGCTCAGCGTGAATGTAACTGCCAACTAAATACTGATTACTACTAAATCACTACTAGGAAGCTGCCTTTAGGCGTTTCATCAATGTTTTGCTCAGGTGGTGCTCCACATAGTCGCGGTCTATATACAATTCTTTATCATCCGAACCCGGAAGCTCATACATAGCTTCGGTAAGTATGGCTTCGCACAGTGAGCGGAGGCCCCTTGCCCCCAGCTTATATTCTAATGCTTTCTCCACAATGTAATCCAGCGCGTCGTCTGAAACAGTAAGCTCTACATCGTCCATAGCAAACAGTTTCTGGTACTGCTTGATAAGAGCATTTTTAGGCTCTGTAAGGATGGCACGCAGGGTTTCCCTGTCCAGTGGGTCCATGTGTGTTAAAACCGGCATACGGCCAATAATTTCCGGGATAAGCCCGAAGTCCTTTACATCTTTAGGAATAATGTACTGCAGCAGGTTGTCCTGGTCAATGTTATCATTGTTCTTTGATGTGCTGTAACCCACAGCCTGGCGGTTTAGCCTGCGCGATATAATGCGCTCAATACCGTCAAACGCGCCACCTGCAATAAAGAGGATGTTCTGGGTGTTCACTTCAATAAATTTTTGGTCAGGGTGCTTGCGTCCGCCTTTGGGCGGAACGTTAACTACAGTGCCTTCAAGCAGCTTGAGCAAAGCCTGCTGCACACCTTCGCCCGATACATCGCGTGTAATGGATGGGTTATCGCTCTTGCGGGCAATTTTGTCTATTTCGTCAATAAACACAATACCGCGTTCAGCTTTCTTTACATCATAATCGGCAGCCTGTAACAGGCGCGTTAATATGCTCTCCACATCCTCACCTACATAACCTGCTTCGGTAAGCACGGTAGCATCAACAATTGTAAGCGGCACGTTCAGCATACGGGCAATAGTTTTAGCCACAAGCGTTTTACCGGTACCGGTTTGCCCTACCATCAATATATTGCTCTTTTCAATCTCAACCTCATCTTCGCCCTGTTGCTGCATCAGCCTTTTGTAGTGGTTATATACCGCTACTGACAGCACTTTTTTTGTCTGGTCCTGGCCAATAACATACTGATCCAGGAATGCACGTATCTCTTTGGGCTTTTTCAGCTCCAGGTCGGCAGCAAGGGCGGTATGCCCGCTTTGTTTCAGCTCTTCCAGCACAATGCCATGCGCCTGCTCAATACAGCGGTCGCATATATGCGCACTTATGCCCGCAATCAGTAAATTGGTTTCCGGCTTTTTCCTTCCGCAAAATGAGCACTCTAATACTTCTTTAGCCATTACTTGATTTTTTGTATAAAGGCACCAGGCTTAAAACCACCTGATGCCTTATAACGCAGATATTAAAAATTTATTCTCTTATTAGCACTTCATCAACCATGCCATATTCTTTAGCCTCAGGGGCTTTCATCCAGTAGTCGCGTTCGCTGTCCCTGTACACCTTGTCATAATCCTGGCCTGAATGTTTGGATATGATCCTGTAAAGCTCCTCTTTAAGCTTAAGCATTTCGCGCAGGTTTATTTCCATGTCGCTGGCAACACCCTGTGCGCCGCCGGATGGCTGGTGAATCATCACCCTTGAATGCGGCAGCGCCGAACGTTTACCGGCAGCGCCGGCACACAATAATACAGCACCCATTGAAGCAGCCATACCGGTACAGATAGTAGCCACATCAGGCCTTATGTACTGCATGGTATCATACATGCCAAGGCCGGCATACACGCTGCCGCCCGGCGAGTTGATGTATATCTGTATGTCTTTTGAAGCATCAGTGCTTTCCAGAAATAAAAGCTGCGCCTGTACAATGTTGGCCACCTGGTCGTCAATACCCGTGCCCAGGAAAATGATCCTGTCCATCATTAGGCGCGAAAAAACATCAATCTGTGCCACATTCAGCTGGCGCTCTTCCATAATATAGGGCGTGAGGCCCGTAGGGGTAACACGATTAACAAGCTTGTCATAATATAAGTTATTAATGCCATGGTGTTTTGTGGCATATTTCCTGAATTCTTTACCGTAGTTCATAAACTTTTTTTAATTAAAATTTAGTAAAATGAATGAAAAACGCCAAACCTGTACAGTTTGACGTTCAAATATACTCATTTTTTACGAGAAAATTATTCCCCGTACATCTCTTTGATAAAGTCCTGATAGGTAACCTTTTTGGCAGCGTATTTAACTTTTTCTTTAAAAAGGTTAAGCATTTTCTCGCTCATTACCTGCTCAGACACCCTTTTAACCTCATCTTTGTTTGACAGTACCCTGGCCACAATGTTCTCCACATCGGCATCGGTAGGGTTCATCTGGCCGAACTGTGCCATCTGCCTCCTGATAACATTGGCTGTATAGTCCTTAAGATCTCCAAAAGTTGTCTGTAGGTTGTTTTCGGTAATAACTTTCCCCTCTATAAGCTGGTAGCGCAGGCCGTTCTCACTCTTTGCATATTCTTCTTCAGCCTGCTCAGCGCTTAGCGGGTTTTCCCCTACAGTTTGTATCCATTTTTTAAGGAAATCGGCAGGAAGGTTAAATTTTGTTGTTTCAAGCAGCCACTCCGTAACATCGTTAAGGAACTTCTGGTCAGCCTGAGAGGCAAACTGCTGCTCGGCATCTTCTTTTATCTTTTGCTTCAGCTCATTAACTGATGACACCACACCTTCACCGAAAAGTTTATCAAAAAGCTCCTGGTTAAGCTCCGCTTTTTCAGAAGTGTTTATTTCTTCAATTGTAAAATTTACTTCAATGTCAAGCCCGTGCACATCATCATGGCCTACTTTCAGGTAATCCATAAGCTTGTGGTCATCATCAAAAAGTCCTTTGGTTGAAAGCGTAACCACATCACCTGCTTTCTTGCCGATGAACTTCTTAGCGGCCTTCTTATCCTTGAAAATGCCTGTGCTGATGGTTGTAGTGTTGCTGATGCCTTTCTCCTCGTTAGTAAACGTACCGCGGATATCGTCGCCTTCTTCAACCGTATCTTTAGAAATCAGTTTACCGTATTGCTTTTGTATGCGCTCTACCTGCTCATCAAGCATTTTATCATCGGCAACAATGTTGTACTTTACCAGCTTATTTTTGGCCCCAAGGTCAACTGTAAATTCAGGGGCAAGGCCAATTTCAAAATCAAATGAATAATCTTCGGCATCCCAGTTAAAATCTTCCGTAACTTTTGGCAGGGGGTTACCCAGGATGTCCAGCTTTTCCTCAACAAGATAATCGTTAAGTTTAGCCTGAAGCAGTTTATTCACCTCATCAAGGAGCACAGCCTTGCCATACTGCTTTTGTATAAGGCTCATAGGCACGGCACCTTTCCTGAAACCCGGAATACTTGCATTTTTCCTGTAGTTTTGCAGAACCTTATCTACATTTTCCTTATAATCTTCCTTAGTTATTGCCACTGTAACCACAGCATTCAATGCATCTACCTGATTTTTTGTAATATTCATCCTGAAATTAGTTTATTGAAACATCATAAATTAGGGTGGCAAAAGTAAAGCATTTTTGCAACCCTTACAAGTTTTTAAACTATTGTATGTCAATATACTGTTACTTACCTGTAATGCGGGATGTAACAGCCTGGCAGAACGACAGTACCAAGCTGAAAAGTAATGCCTTCCAGAATGAATCAACACTAAAACCATCCACTAAAGCATCGCAGAGCAGTATAATCACGGCATTGATAACCAAAAGAAACAGGCCCAGTGAAAAAATTGTAGCAGGAAGGGTCAATAAAACAAGTAGCGGTTTTACAAAAATGTTTAGCAGGCCCAGTACAAGCGCCACAATTAAGGCATCAAGATAGCCGTTAACCGTTACTCCTGGCATAAGATAAGAAATGACCATAACAAGTATGGTAGTAAGGATAATATTGATTATGGTTTTCATAATTGTAGCTCTTAAGGTGCAAAAATAAAAAAAGCACCAGACAATACCGATGCTTTTTCAATGTATACTTACATGTTGTTGTTTAATTTGTTGGCAGAATGGTTGCCCCAGGAAAATTACCGGCACTTACCAGCGGCAGCCTTGCATTGTAATGCCGGTTTATAACCTTTATGATTTCATTGGTTATTATGGCATACCCCCGTGCGTTAGGGTGAATACCATCAAGCGAGAACAATGTAGTATTAATTCTCGAGGTGCTGAAATAGTTTGCTGTATAAATCTGGCCGTCCTCAACCCTAAGGCCGCTTACAAGCTGGTTCAGTATGGCATTCATATCAGCTATGGCAAGGCCTTTAGATTCGGCAATTGCCCTTATACTATTATTAAAAGCCGTTGTTGCGGTGTTAACCTGGATAATTTCAGCAGCCGTAAGCACATGCTCGTCCTGAAGGGGATATGAGATACCGAAAGCATTCAGTGGAGCAGGGACACCATTTGGCGCCGTGCCTATAACTGCACGGGTTGGTAAAAGAACAAGATCATTAGCATTAGCCTGCCTTGCCTGCCCAAATGTTTGCCCGTAGAATGTTGCCTGTTGGTCACTCAGCCCTGATGCGAGCAGAGCCCCCCTTATCTGGGCGCTTAAGTTAGTAAGTGATTCATCCCGGATGAGCAGTGGGTTTCGTCCTTCAAGAGTCCAAAGGCTAATCCTGTTGGCCTGGCCAAAAAATGATAGGATTTGCCTCAGTTGCGCATAAAGCACATTGGCCTGCTGTATAGCCGCCTGTCCGTTAGCTACGTTGCCATTGCCCAGCACAGTCGCTGTCAGCGGGTTGTAGGGTACCGTAGTGAAAAAAGGTATGGATGTAACATTAGGTATGGTAGCCACAACGCCTTTTGCACCGTTTGCCGTAAGGGTGTTTATTGTTGCAGAATAAACGCCGGCAAATGCTGTTGGGTCAGTAATATCATTGGAGCCATATGAAGCAACATTTGTATTGCCAAGCTGGTTAACACCAAGTCCGCCCGAAGTGGCATAAGCGAGCACATCATTGCTTCCTATCCAGTTGGTAAAGAAAGTAGGATTCTTTGCCATGGCATCATCAATGATCCTGGCATTGGGCGATGTTGCATGCCTTACGTAATACGGATTGGCCGAAAGCGGGTTTGTTTGGAGCCCCGCCGGGTTACCGTAGCCCGGCGCCAGCAGGTGGAACGATTTTGCCCCGGGTACGCCCATGTTATTAAAAGCGGTAGCCTGGGGTGCCAATGTTATGGTTGAAGGCTGGTTAATGGGTTCGGGCGACTGTGAGCCGGCATCAAGTATCAGCCTTGTGTTAAAACCCGGTATGCCGCTTATGCCGCCGGTGTTATTAACATCTTCTGCATAAGAAGGCTGTGTAAATGTACCTCCGCCTACCAGCGCAAACTGCTGTGCCAACAGGTTGGGATATGAGTATTGCTGGCTTACCCTTGATACGGTGCCGTCCATAAAACCGGCCGTAAGGGAGTTACCCAATGCGACATAAGAACTAAAATCAGCATCACCGGCACTGTAGCTCGAGTTACTCAGCTCATTTTCAAATTCAGGCTCGCACGCGGCAAATCCTGCGGTGAGTATTGCTATATATATAAATTTATTTTTCATAGTTAATTTTATTAAAAGCTGTATGTTAAACCAACACCCGGAGAGAACACAACATTTTTGTATGTGCCTTCAAAGCCAACGAGTGTGCCGTCTTCGCTGTAATAGTCGTATGAATTATCCACTTCTTTGAAATGCAGGTACAGGAAGGAAACATCAACACCCAGTTTTGGTGTTATCTGGTAGGTTAAGCCCCCTGTAAAGCCCATAGAATCATTACGCGGCGTTTCAGGTGCAAAATAGCCATCCTGCACTGGGCTTTCGTCAAAATACCAGCCTGCACGGATAGCGAACTTGCTGTTAGCCTTATATTGTGCCCCTACCCTGTAAGTACTGGCATCTTTATAGTTCCTCGGGTTTACCGAAGTGGGTACATTGTTGGCAAAATCTACCACAAGGGCATCATATACATTCCAGAATGCCCTGTTATAATCAAACGCCATCATGAATTTATCACTAAACTCATACGACAGCCCCACTGTAAGTTCTGCCGGCAAAGGAAGATCAGCGTTAAATGTGGTATTTGAAAAAGTACCTTGCAGGAATGCCGGAATATCATGGAAAGTGGCATCACCGTCCCGGGCTTCCATAGTGATTTCAGAACGGTAATTAAGACCTATACGCATTTCGTCAACCGGGTTAAACATAAAGCCGGCAGTCCAGCCCCATGCTGTTACATTAGAAGCATCAATAGTAACATCACTCCTTTGCATCTGCTCATTGATAAGGCTTCGTGAAAGGTTCCTGTTAAACTCAACGCTTCCTGTTACGAATATCGGCCCGCCACCGATACTGAACCTGTCACTTATTTTTAAGGCTATGGAAGGCTGTATGTATACTGCCATAAGGTCAATATTGTTTACCAGGTGCGAACCCTGCCAGTCCTGGTCCCAATCAACCGAACTGCCGTAAGGGGTATATACGGCAAGCCCGGCCGAAAGCCAGTCATTAACCCTGTAAGCAACATAGGCCGTAAAGGGTGTGCCAAAATTTTCGGTTGATGATTTCCAGTTGTAGGTGCTGTTTTGAAATTTTGTCCTTGAAAATAAAGCATTGCCTCCAATAGATGCGTTAAAATCATTTTCTAAAAAAGCCATACCTGCCGGGTTAAAAAACAGTACTTCCGCACTGTTAACCACTGCCACACCGGTATGGCCCATAGCAAGCTGCTTCTGGCCCTGAAGGCTCACCCGGTACCCCCCTGCGAAGGCGGAAGTAACTGATATAGCCATTATAGTTAGTGATAATAGTTTTCTCATAGTTAATAATGGTGTTAGAATTAATTTGGGTTTCTCTATATCAAAATTATAATAAAATATCGATTATACAATAAATTCAGGAAATATATTATGCATTCATAATAAAAAAATATTTTCATTGCTAAAAATTAATTTTAAAATTTTAACCTCCTGAATATCATCTTATAGAACAGGCCTACCAAATGCTGTAAATCATTAATTAAAACTTAAAACCAACAGCATATTGCCGGTTTCTCCCTAAATTTAAAATTAAAACGCAGTATGCCAATTTTAAAGAAGATCGCAATCGGTATTATCAGCCTTGCCCTGCTCGTATTGCTGCTGAATTTTGGCATCAGTTACTGGCTGGAAAAGAAACTGCCTTCAGTACTGCAGTCAGATAAAAAATTCCCTTACAACATCAGCTACGATGATCTTGATATAAGCCTGATCAGCGGCAGCCTGACCGCCCATAACGTATACCTGGCCCAAAAAGACACAACAAACAGCAGCCCTAAGCAGGGTGCGTTTGGCAAAATCAGGTCGGTAAACATACAGAACCTTGATTTATGGGCGCTTTGGTAGAAAAACCGTATTGTGGTTAAACGCATTGTTATTGAGCATCCTGATATAGTGCTCTACGAAAAGGACAAAAAATATAATGTAGAAGATGACGTAAAAAAACCTTTTCGTAATGTGGTAAACACCGGGAGCCTTGAAATCAGGAAAGGCACCTTCAGGATGCTTGACAGTAAGCACAACCCAATACTTAAGACCGACAATATATCACTCGAAGTAAACAACATAAAGCTTGACAGTGCGATTGTTAAGCAGGATATACCTTTTCAATACAAAGATTACAACTTAAGGTGCGGCAGGGTTTTTTACAGGGCCAGCCGGTTCTATTCCATAACAGCGGATAGTTTGCAGGCTACCGACAGTTCTGTGGCCGTAACGGATTTTAAGTTGGTGCCGCAGTACGGAAGGAAGCAGTTCACTAAAATGCTCTCTGAAGAAAAAGACCTTTTTAATGTTGAGGCTAAAAGTATAACTCTGCCCTATGTTAACTGGGGTTTTGTTAATGATACCCTGTTTGTACACGCCCCAAAAGCGGTGCTTGATAAAGTTGCTGCCAACATATACCGCAATAAGGAACCCAAAGACGACCCCACACGGAAAAAGTTGTATAGTGAAGCGCTCCGAAATCTTGATTTTGACCTTAAAATTGAAAGGCTGGTGATGCGTAATTCCTATATTGAATATGAAGAGCAACTTAACTTTAGCAGGCCTGCGGCAAGTGTGTCATTTTCCCGGTTTAATGCAGATATAAAGCACATATATTCCGCCGTTAACAAGAAGCAGATACCTGCTACGGTTATAAGAGTCAATGCATTGTTCATGAAAAAATCACCTATGAGCGTAACCTGGTCCTTTAATGTACCTGACGCCAGCGATGCCTTTACCATAAAAGGAAGGCTGCAAGGCCTGCAGGGCAAAAGCTTAAACGAGCTTTCGATGCCGCTGATGAACATTGCTACAGACAGCGATATTAAAGATGTGCGGTTTACCATAAACGGCAACCGCAACAACGCAACAGGCAGCTTTGCCATAAACTATGACAATATGAAGGTAGCTGTTTATAAAAAGGACGGCAAGGAGAAAAACAGGTTTATGTCGGCCATAGGTAACCTTATAGTGAAGAACGACAGCAATGAAAAACTGAAGCGGACCGATATTAAAGTGGACCGCCTTAAAGATAAATCGGTATTTAATTTCCTTTGGCGTTGCCTGCAGGAGGGCTTAAAGCAAACCCTTCTGCCCAAAGCGGTAACTGCGGTGCTGCCGGAGGGTGGCAAAAAACAAAAGAAAAAAGATTAACCTTTAATAAAAGTAAGTGTTTCTTTAAAAAAATCGCCCGGGTTTTCCGCATGCAGCCAGTGCCCAGAATTGGCAATGGTTTTTATTTCCGCTTTAGGAAAATGCTGCTTTATGCCGGGTATATCCTGGTCTTTTATGTAGTTTGACCGGTCGCCCCTCAAAAACAACACAGCACCATCATAGGCTGCACCATCAGGCAGCGCCTGCCCGATATTGTCTATCTTTTCATTAAAAACGGGAAGGTTGAACCTGAAGGCCAGCTGCCCCGGCTCTTTCCAGTATAAGTTCTTCATAAGGAACTGCCTTGTGCCGGCATCATCAATATGCCGGGCCAGTATATCTTCAACTTCACTCCTGCCCGGCTTACGCGAAAAATCAACGGCATTTAGCCCCGCCAGTATATCCTGGTGGTGCGGCCTGTAATATCTGGGGCCTATATCGGCAATCACAAGCCTGTTTATCAGCCCAGGGTGCAGCACAGCCATAAACATGGCCACCTTGCCGCCCATGGAATGGCCAATTATATTTACCCTCTCCAGCCCGCTGGCTTCACAATAATTTACTACATCCCCAACCATCGCAGTGTAATCAAACACGTCCGAATGAAAACTCCGGCCGTGGTTCCTCAGGTCAACAGCATGTACCTGCAGGCCTTGCTGCGCGTATTGGCCCGAAAGGGTTTTCCAGTTGTCGCTTGTGCCTAAAAACCCGTGTATGATGAGCAGCGGTGCGCCCTCGCCTTCTATTCTTGAGTATAGCATAATTATTTAAGCCTTTGGAGATACATATTCACAACATTTTCAAGCCCAAGGTATATTGACTCCGCTATCAGGGCATGCCCTATAGAAACTTCAAGCAAACCGGGTATATTATCCTTAAAGTATTTAATGTTGTCAAGGCTCAGGTCGTGCCCTGCATTAATACCCAGCTCCAGGCTGCCGGCCACACGTGCCGCCTCAGCATAAGGGGCTATGCCCTGCAGGTTACCTAAATTGTACTGGTGGGCATACGCTTCAGTGTACAGTTCTATCCTGTCAGTACCTGTTTCTTTAGCTCCCTCAACCATGGCAGCCACAGGGTCAACAAAAATAGATGTGCGTATGCCATTGCGCTTAAACTCTGCTATTACTTCCTGCAAAAACTGCCTGTGCTTCAGGGTATCCCACCCTGCGTTTGATGTTATGGCATCATCGGCATCAGGAACCAGTGTTACCTGTGTGGGCTTTACCTCAAGCACCAGGTCAATAAATTTCTTTACCGGGTTGCCTTCAATATTATATTCCGTATGCACAATTGGGGCAAGGTTTCGCGCATCACTGTAACGTATGTGCCTTTCGTCAGGCCTTGGATGTACGGTTACGCCATGTGCGCCAAATTTCTGCACATCGGCGGCTAACTGCAAAACATCGGGGACATTGCCTCCCCTTGAATTGCGCAGTGTGGCTATCTTATTTATATTTACGCTTAGTTTTACCATAATGTTGTTAAAGTGTCATTCCCTTACAAAAATACAAAGTTAAAGCAGGGCAAATATGGTATTTTTTAATTATTTTGCATCATATTTCAACACTACCCTATGAATGATATTCTTGATTTAATCAACAACAACATCAAGCCTTTACGCACAACCGACCCCATAGCCAGTGCCCAGGACCTTTTCTCAGAATACCCTTTTTCGCATTTCCCCGTAATGGAAGATGACATTTATATAGGGAGTGCATCGGCAGAGGATATTGAACTGGTAGATATTGAGAAGACGCTTGATGATGTAAGGTATAACCTGGAACGCTTTTTTGTCCGGGACAATATGATATGGCTTGATGTGCTTGAAGTATTTGCAAAGAATGAAACCAATATTGTGCCTGTACTTGATAAGGACAATAAATATCTGGGCCATTACGAACTGGCCGACATTATTACTTTTTTCCATGAAACGCCTTTCCTTAAGGAAGACGGAGGCATACTGATAGTGGAGAAAGGCACCGGCGACTACACCATGAGTGAAGTAGCCCAGATTGTAGAAAGCAATAACGGAAGGCTGCTGGGCATGTTCATATCTGAAGCCAATGTTGACAGGGTGCAGATAACGCTTAAAATAAGCCTTGGAGGGCTTAGCGAAATAATACAAACCTTCAGGAGGTACAACTATGAAATTGTATCAGAGCACCAGGAAGATGCCTACCTGAACATACTTAAAGACAGGAGCGACTACCTTGACAAATACCTGAACATATAATCGCGGCTATGAGAATTGCTATTTACGGACAATATTATAAAGACAACACCGAAGATATTATTGACAAGGTGTTGCGTGTGTTCAATGAATATAACCCCGAAATAGCTTTTGAAGCTAATTTTTATAATGTACTTAATGAAAAGCAGCTTTTAAAATCGCCTTATAAAGTATTTGCAGGGCACGAGGACCTTGACACGGGCTTTGATATGTTTATAAGCATTGGCGGTGATGGCACTATGCTGCGCGCCGCCACCTTTGTAAGGGATAAAAATATCCCTATACTGGGCATCAACGCAGGGAGGCTCGGTTTCCTGGCCACGGTACAGCAGGAAAATATTGAAAACCTGCTGCCGCTGCTTTTTGAAAACAAATACAAAATATCCCCACGAACATTATTAACACTAAGTTATGAAGGCCACAACCCTGCCCCTGATGAGCTTGACTATGCGCTGAACGAAATAACCGTAAGCCGCAAGGACACCACATCAATGATAACTATTGAAACCAAGCTGAACGGCGAATACCTGAACTCTTACTGGGCCGACGGGCTTATACTTTCAACCCCTACAGGATCCACCGGCTATTCATTAAGCTGCGGTGGGCCGGTTTTGATGCCCGAGGTAAACAGCCTGGTGATAACCCCTATTGCGCCGCACAACCTTAATGCACGCCCGCTGGTAATACCTGATGATACCGAAATACAACTTAAAGTGACCGGAAGGGAGCCGCAGCACCTTATTTCGCTCGATTCAAGGATTATAACAGTAGATACGGAAACCATACTGCATATTAAAAAGACGCCGTTTAAAATAAACCTTGTAGAGTTTCCGGAAGAAAAGTTCCTTAATACGCTCCGTAAAAAACTATTGTGGGGCGAAGACAAGCGAAATTAACGGAACTTTTCTTTTACCTGCATATACTACACCGCCCCTTCTTCCGTTTTCAACACTAACATATTTGGGCAAAATGTAATTTAACAGGCTTAAAATCGCTTAACTAAGGGCTTTTAGAAATCTATATTGTTATATTTGCACCCTATTTTTATAGAATGAAACGAATTTTTTTTGTTGTAACTGCCATGATAATTTCCGTAGCGGCAAGCGCCCAGATAAATGAAGTGGGTGTTTTTGCCGGCGGCGCCAACTATATTGGCGATGTAGGCCCTACAACATATATTGCCCCGAAAGATGTTGCGCTTGGATTTATGTACCGCTGGAACCGTAGCCCAAGGCACTCGTACAGGGCATCCTTCACCTATGGGAAAATAACATCGGAAGATGCTGATTCTGACGCAAGCGGAAGGCAGCAAAGAGGTTATAAATTTGATAACAGCATAAAAGAGTTATCTTTAGGCCTTGAATTCAATTTTTTTGACTTCAACCTGCATGAATCTGACCTTAAAGTGACACCTTATGTATATAGCGGCATCAGCTATTTTTGGTATACTGAGCTTTATGTACAAAACGGCGTTACCTATAGGGGAGACTCTAAAGGTGCACTGGCCATACCAATGACTGTGGGCATAAAAACAAATGTAATTCCGGGTTTTGTACTCGGCTTTGAAGCAGGAGCCAGATACACCTTCAGCGACAATATTGACGGCAGCAACCCGGAAAACGCAGTACTTGCCTTTGGCAACCTTGAAAGCAACGACTGGTATGTGTTTACAGGCTTTACGCTTACCTATACCTTTGGCAATAAACCCTGCTATTGTGCAGAATAAATAATGGAGAGAACAACTACTATAAATACCGAAAACCTGCCGGCACACATAGCCATAATCATGGATGGCAACGGCCGCTGGGCAAAAAAGCAGGGGATGATGAGGGTTTTCGGGCATGAGAACGGTACCAAGGCAGTGCGCGAAACTGTTGAAGCCTGTGCCAAAATCGGCATAAAGCACCTCACGCTGTATGCCTTTTCCACAGAGAACTGGAACAGGCCCAGGCTTGAGGTAGAAACACTCATGAAGCTGCTTATCAGTTCTTTAAAAAATGAGTTGCCCACGCTTCAGGAGAACAATATAAGGCTAAACATGGTGGGCAATATGAAGATGCTGCCCGATAATGCGCAGAAGCAGCTGCAGGACGTTATTAACAAAACCTGCAACAACAAGCACATGACCCTTACCCTTGCCCTGAGCTACGGCTCAAGGGAAGAAATGGTATGTGCCGTAAAAACAATATGCGAAAAAGTACAAAGCGGTGAGCTATCGGTTGATGATATTAATGAAGAAGTTATTTCAGGCCATCTTTATACTTTTGACCTCCCCGACGTTGACCTTGTAATAAGGACAAGCGGCGAGCAAAGGATAAGTAACTTCCTGCTGTGGCAGATTGCATATGCTGAATTTTATTTTACAGATGTGCTTTGGCCTGATTTCAGGGAAAAAGATTTACATGAAGCAATTATCAGTTATCAAAATAGAGAACGTAGATTTGGAAAAACCAGTGAACAAATTAAATAAAACCCTGATGTTTTATAAAAATATTGTATTATTTATAGTTATATTTTTTACAACTACCAGCCTTATAGCCCAGGAGGCGCCGGCGGGGCTTGAGCCGGGAAGGGAATACATACTTGCCGGGGTAGGCGTTACCGGAAAAATTAGCTATAATGAAAATACTGTAATCACATTCACAGGCCTTGAAAAGGGGCAGGCCATACATGTACCTGGCGAAGAAATAAGCAATGCCATAAAAAAACTCTGGAAACTGGGGCTTTTCAGTGATATTGATTTTTATGTAACACAAATGCAGGGCGACAGTATATACCTTGAGCTGGATATAAATGAACTGCCCAAATTAAGTGATGTGAAAATTCAGGGTGTGAGAAAAGGAAAACGGGAAAGCCTGATTAAAGATACACAACTGGCAAAGGGTAAAGTGGTTAATGAAAACCTGATTACCAACACCAAAAATTACATAGAAAATAAATATAAAAAAGACGGTTATTTTAATACAAAGGTTGCTATAAATGTTATTCCTGACAGCACAAATACCGTTAAGATGGTAGTGAATGTTGACCGTGGTAAAAAGGTTAAAGTAAAGAAGATCGAATTTAACGGAAACACCAAACTTTCTGACGGGAAGCTCAGGGGCACTATGAAAAACACTAAGAAAAAGAGCTTCCCAAATCCGTTAAGGATATTTAAATCCTCAAAATATATCGCAGAAAAATATAAGGAAGACCTTAATAGCATTGTAAATAAATACAAAGAAAATGGCTATCGCGATGCACGGGTAACATCGGATACCGTGGTGTATAACCCTAAAAACAATACAGTATCTATAAATATAAATATTGAAGAAGGCCGGAAATACTATTTTGGAGACATAAAATACTTAGGCAATACCGTTTATAACAACCAGCAGCTGAACAGGATATTGGGTATAAAAAAAGGTGATGTTTATAATGGTGTGATGCTGCAGAAACGTATTGCTGACCCGTCTAAGCCGGACGGCGAAGACCTTACCAACCTATACCAGAACAACGGCTACCTTTTTTCTAATATTAATGCAGTAGAAGTAAGTACTGCCAATGATACCATTGATTTTGAAATAAGGGTTACAGAAGGGCCTATCGCTTATTTTAATAATGTTACAGTAGTAGGCAATGACAAAACACATGACCATGTGATATACCGTGAGTTGAGAACCAGGCCGGGTATGAAATGGAACAAGGAAGAAGTAATAAACACTATCCGCGAAATTGGCGCGCTGGGCTTTTTTGACCCCGAAGCCATAAGGCCTGATGTAAAAAACCCTGACCCTTCCACAGGTAATGTTGATATTGAATGGAATCTTGTAGAAAAAGGATCGAGCCAGATTGAGCTACAGGGTGGTTATGGCGGTGGAGGGTTTATAGGTACGCTGGGATTGTCCTTTAATAATTTCTCGGCAAGGAATTTGTTTAATAAAAGTGCCTACAAGCCCTTGCCAATGGGCGACGGGCAAAGGGTATCGCTAAGGCTCCAGGGAAGTACCTACTTCCAGACCTATAGCCTTTCGTTCTCTGAGCCGTGGCTCGGCGGGAAGAAACCGGTACAGTTCACCACATCATTATCGCACAGTAAGCAGTTCCTCTATAATTTCAGCAACAGGAATGTGGACAGGTCGAGGAGCTTCAATATTACATCCGTATCTCTGGGCCTTGCCAAAAGGTTAAGTGACCCGGATATTTTCCTTACCCTTTCACATGCATTGAGTTTTCAGTATTACGACCTTAATAATTATAACACAGGATTGTTTACCTTTGGGGACGGTAGTTCAAAAAACCTTGCCTACACCATTGGTTTAACAAGGAATAACAAAGGGGTTAACCCTATTTATCCGACATCAGGCTCAGAGTTCAGCGTGTCGGCCAGGGTTACTTTCCCTTACTCGCTTGTTAATGGCGTAGATTATGGCAATCTTAAAAACCTGCCGGAATACAAATCACGGAACAACGGGCCGGGCTATCAGATAAATGATAATGATGGCAACCCTGATAATGACTGGGTTCCTTCAGGCTCGTACCTTGATGAAAACGGACGCGCTGTTACTGACCCGGCACTTGCAGCGCCTGACCGCTCAAAAATTGACCAAAAAAGGTTTAACTGGCTCGAATATTATAAAATTAAGTTCCGGGCTGACTGGTATACAAAACTTTATGATAAATTAGTACTCCGTTCTTTGGGTGAATTCGGGTTTCTTGGCGCTTATAATTCAGAAAGGGGGCTTGTGCCTTTCGAAAGGTTTTTCCTCGGTGGCGACGGGCTTGCAAACTTTGCGCTTGATGGCAGGGAAGTCATCCAGCTTAGGGGCTATCCCAACCAGTCTTTGGCACCAATTGACAGCAACGGTGACCAGAACGGCGCCACTATATATAATAAGTTCACTCTGGAGCTGCGTTACCCTATAACACTAAAGCAGGCCGCATCTATTTATGCGCTTACTTTTGCTGAAGCAGGAGCATCGTATGATTCGTTCAGGAACTATAACCCGTTCGCCCTGAAAAGGTCAGCAGGTTTTGGCCTGAGGGTGTTCATGCCTGCCTTCGGATTGCTTGGTATCGACTTTGGCCATGGTTTTGACCCTATTCCGGGGGCAACACAAAAAAACGGCTGGGAAACCCATTTTATCATAGGGCAACAGTTCTAAAAAAAGTGGCATGATATTTTCTAATATGTAATTGGATATGAAAAAACATTTTTTATTACTCCTCTCATTACTATCCGCGATAGCGGTAAGTGGGCAGTCAAGAGGCATCAAAATTGCCTATATTGACATGGAATATATCCTGGAAAAAGTTCCTGATTACGCAGAGGCTAAAAACCAGCTTGAGCTTAAAGCTCAGAAATGGAAGCAGGAAATAGAAACTAAAAAAAACGACATCAATAAACTTAAGGAAAGTTTAAAAGCCGAAAGGGTGCTCCTTACAAAAGAACTAATCCAGGAACGCGAAGATGAGATTCAGTTCCAGGAAAAAGAACTGCTGGATTATCAGGAAAAAAAGTTTGGCTCTAAAGGCGATCTTATTACTCAGAAAGCTGTTCTGGTAAAGCCTATTCAAGACCAGGTATTTACAGCCGTACAGGACATATCTGAAGCAAAAAAGTACGATTTCGTTTTTGATAAGTCATCGGACCTGACGATGCTCTTCGCAGCAAAAAGACATGACATAAGCGACCAGGTAATCCGCAGGCTTACAAGGGCCGCAAAACGGGAACAACTAAGCAATAAAGAACTAAAAAAGCTGGAAGAACAGGAAGCTAAGGAAGACCTGGCAGACGATCCTGAATTCGCTGACAGGAAAAAAGCGCTTGATGATAAGAAAGCCGCAAGGCAGAAACTTATAGAAGACCGTAGAGCTGCCCAAAAAGCAAAAAGAGAGGAAGCTATTGCACGCCGCGAACAGTTGAAACAGGAAAGAGAAGCTAAAATTAATGGTACCGCTGCCCCTAAAGCCAACACTAAAGCAGATAAAGAGAACCCAGACAGTGTCGACAGCTCTGATACTGAAGACCTGCCTGTAAATAACAGTAAGCCTGGGGCAACTGGCACTTCTGCTGATGCTAAAGAAACTGCTAAACAAAATGCAGCAGAACGGCAAAAAGCAGCGCAGGAACTAAAGGCACAAAAAGCAGCCGAAAGAAAAGCAGCGCTCGAAGAAAAAAAGAAAAAACAACAGGCTGAACGGGAAGCAGCCAAAAAAGCACGGGAAGAAAAAACAAATAAACCCGCAGAGAATTCACAAGAGAACAAAAACAAAAATTAACATAAATACAATTATTTTAGATGATGAAACAATTTAGATCTTTATTATTGGCTGCCATAATTTTTATCGGGGCAAGCCAGACACTTACGGCACAGGCGAAAGTAGCGCACATCAACCTTACAGAGCTTATGCAGGATATGCCTGAAATGAAAGCTGCACAGACTCAGCTGGAAAAAATAGGAAAAACGTATGATAATGATTACAGGACTATGGTACAGGAGTACCAGAATAAACTAAAAAAATACGGTGATGAAGAGGCCACTGTAACGACTGCTGTAAATGAAAGCCGTACTAAAGAAGTTCAGGATATGGCGCAAAGGATACAGCAGTTCCAGCAAACAGCAAACAAAGAACTTGACCAGAAGCGTATAGATATTCTTAAGCCAATTATGGAAAAAGCAAACGCCGCAATACAAAAAGTTGCAAAAGCAAAAGGATATCAATATGTCCTTGATTCAACAGTAGGCGGAGGCGTATTGTTTGCTGACGGGCCAAACCTTCTTGCAGATGTAAAAAAAGAACTTGGATTCTAAAAAGAATTAGTAGCTTTTCATAATAAAAAACGGCCTCATTGCAGGGCCGTTTTTTATTATATTTGCCTTATGGAAAATAGCAAATATCCTATCGGGCTGTTCGACTCGGGAATAGGCGGCACTTCCATATGGAAAGAAATTCACAGCCTTCTCCCTAATGAAGATACAATATACCTGGCTGACAGTAAAAATGCTCCCTACGGCCAACGATCAAAAGATGAAATCCTGGACCTTAGTATAAAAAATGTAGAGTTCCTCCTGGATAAAAATTGCAAAATTATAGTGGTTGCATGCAATACCGCCACAACAAATGCTATTAAAGAGCTTAGGGCAAAATACAGTAAAATACCTTTTATAGGTATAGAGCCCGCAATAAAACCCGCAGCAACATCAACAAAAACACAAACAATAGGAATCCTGGCGACTAAAGGTACCCTCAACAGCGATTTGTTTCACAGTACTGTATCAAACTTTAAAGATATCAGAGTGATAGAGCAGGTTGGCCATGGGCTTGTCAGACTTATTGAAGATGGGCATATGGACAGCAGGGAAACCGAATCATTGCTAAGAAGTTATCTTGAACCAATGGTTGAAGCAGGCATTGATTACCTGGTACTCGGTTGCAGCCATTACCCTTATCTTGTTCCGCAAATAAAAAAAATACTCCCTAATCATATAAATATTATAGATTCTGGTGAGGCCGTTGCGCGGCAAACTAAAAATATCCTGCAAAGCAAGAACTTACTGAATATGTCCGGAAAAGAAGGTGAAGCAGTATTTTATATCAATAATGATCCTACAGTGCTAACAAAAATCCTGAAAGCAAAACATAAGGTTATAACTGCAGATTTTTAAACTATCTGAACCAAGAAGAATACATAATATAATTATTAGAAATTCTTTCAATTTCTCCTGCAAAATCAGAAGCGTTAAGATCCTTTACTTTTTTTGCAGGTACGCCCGCATATATGGTCCCGGATTCAACAACGGTATTTTGGGTAACAACAGCACCGGCCGCTATTATAGCATTACTATGAATCACACAATTATCCATTATGATAGCGCCCATACCTATAAGTACGTTATCATGTACCCTGCAGCCATGTACAATAGCATTATGCCCTATTGATACATTATCCCCTATTTCTGTGGGATGTTTTTGGTATGTACAGTGTATTATCGCCCCATCCTGTATGTTTACCTTATTGCCTATTTTGATATAATGTACATCACCCCGGATTACTGCATTGAACCAGACGCTGCATTGTGCGCCTAGTACCACATCACCGACAATAGTGGCATTATCAGCAACAAAACAATCTTCGGGTATTAGAGGATGTTTTCCGTTTACTCCCTTAATTATCATACTTCGTCAAAAAAATCGTCCCGATATAGTTAGTATCGGGACGGAATTAATAATATTCTTTTTATAATCAATTAACTGCAGGACAATTACAATCATATTTCTCCCTCTTGCAGAACAGGTTAAGGCCAAGCGTGATTTGGTGGAAGCCACTGTTATCAAACCTAACATCCCCTGTAAGGTAAGAGTAAGTATAGGCAAACATAAAGTTCTTATAATTAACACCTATGATGGGTGTAAAGTACTGAAGATTCTGGTTTTGAGCGCTGCTCCCGTCCGAGTATTGCGCACCGTCAAGGGCGCGCCTGTATGATAACCCTCCCCAGAGCCTTCCAAAATCCATCTCTTTGTAAACTTTAAGGTTGATATCAATTGTTTTCTCCCTAGTTTGGTCGGTATACTGGAACATTAATGAGGGCTCCCACTGAAGAGACTCCTGAAATCCAAATACATAACCGGCGCTGACAAGATATTTCTTTAGGTTATCACTTTCAATATCCGAATAAATATCTCTCCTTGTGGCTAATATATTTTTAGCGGTAAAATGCGCATAAAAATCAAGAAAATGATATGATGCACCAATATCAATATTAAAATAGGAATCTTTTTGTTGTATCCCGCCGGGAGCTACCGGATCAAATTCTAGAAATTCAGTTTCATCTAACCTGCTTTGTACTAAACCGGCACTCATACCAAATGAAAGTTGGTTTAAGTCATAATCGCTGCGTGAGAACATGATATGGTGCGCATAGGTTACTTTAGCGCCCGTCTGTGAGTGATATCCGTTTTTATCGTTAAAGGCAATTATACCTACACCCGACCGTTCACCCAGCCTTCCATTAAAACTCAATGTTTGTAGTTGTGGCGCATCATCCTGGCCGAACCACTGCTGGCGTGCGGTAAGCCTCAGTTTGGCACAATTTGCCGCTCCTGCCATAGAAGGGTGTATAAGATAGTAGTTATCCGAAAGATAGTCTGAATAAACTGCTATTCCCTCCTGCGAAAATGACAGCTGTGTTAATAACAATCCAAAAAATAAATAAATCTTTTTAAAATTCATGTCGATTCGGTCGTTTAATGAGAAAGCAATTTATAGAACTGATAAATAAAACGGCGCCAGTCCTGATTTATTTTACCATCTTTTTACATTGCGGTCAAATATATAAATTTTTGTGTTAGGTTGGTAATTAATTGCCAATATAATTATAAAAAATGCTGCCATTACTGGCAGCATTTTTTATACCTGCATTTATAAGTCATTTTNATCCAAAAAATAAATAAATCTTTTTAAAATTCATGTCGATTCGGTCGTTTAATGAGAAAGCAATTTATAGAACTGATAAATAAAACGGCGCCAGTCCTGATTTATTTTACCATCTTTTTACATTGCGGTCAAATATATAAATTTTTGTGTTAGGTTGGTAATTAATTGCCAATATAATTATAAAAAATGCTGCCATTACTGGCAGCATTTTTTATACCTGCATTTATAAGTCATTTTTATCGCTTAAGCGCAAAGTGTGCCTTGAACTCTTTCGGTACGGTGGTCCCGGAAGGTGTAAACTCTCTATACTCTACACGGAACCAGTAGTCGTCTCCCGGAAGCGGGTAGCCGTTCATCGTGCCGTCCCAGCCCATGCCACCAGAACTTATCTGCTTCACCAGCTTGCCGTAGCGGTCAAA
>NZ_NOXV01000101.1 GCF_002251835.1 Flavobacterium cyanobacteriorum | reverse complement strand
AAAAATCATAAAAAACAACCTCGTTTAGTGCTTTTTAAGCGAGGTTTGTTTTTGTACAAAGAATGTTGTTGTTTAAAAAAAGAAGGGCTAAAAACGTTTGTTTTAGCTNTTAACCCGTTGGGTGAAATTAAATTAATTGATTTTTGATGTTATTTATTGGTCNCAACTCCCTCCAACAACTAAATTTTAAAAAAATCATAAAAAACAACCTCGTTTAGTGCTTTTTAAGCGAGGTTTGTTTTTGTACAAAGAATGTTGTTGTTTAAAAAAAGAAGGGCTAAAAACGTTTGTTTTAGCTTCAAAAAAGTGACTTTTAAAGAAGTATTTACCTTCCCTTGATTGATTGGATACCACTTGAGCTATACTCTTCGGTTTTTTAGCAATGAACTTGAGGTATTTCTTCAAGTTGTAAGTCAAGGCTGCCATCAAAACATGTTTATTGGCTTGTTGTATTCCTCGCGTGTTGACACGCTTCATGTTGGTAAAGTTGATGAGCGTTCCCAATACAGGTTCAACGGTTTTACTTCGCACCCTGGCCATTCGTTTGGCATACGCATAGTTTTGACTGAGCTTTTGGTGCATCTTGTCATAAAGCTCTTTGTGTATACTGTCGTCTATCTTCTTGAAATTGGTTTTCATTCCACAACACTGTTCTCGAAGTGGACACTTCTTACAATCACTTTCACTACTACGATACGTGCGTTTGGTGTAGCCTTTGCTGTCTGTTCTCTCGCCTTTAAAAAGTAGTTTGGCTTGATTGCCTCTTACTTTGGTGCATTGATAATAGTTTTCTGCTTTGTTGTACACAAAGCCTTCTCGCTCAGCAACGTATTGTCCGAAGTTAGGCATCCAAGCATTGATATTGTTGTCGTTTAAGTATTTTAAGGCCTCGCCACTACTGTAACCAGCATCAGCTAATACTTCGCCTAGTTCTAATTGGTTCTCTTCTAAATTTTCTTTGGTTAGTTCCACTATTTGTTCCAGACACTGACTGTCTCTTTTATCCGCAAAATCAGCACAGGCTCCGGTGATGACATGGTGTGCATCGTCTACGGCGAGTTGCCCAAAGTAATTAAGTTGACGTGCCTTGCCCGGCTTTACACTCACTCGGGCATCGGGATCCGTTGGACTGTAATGCGTGTGATTGGATAAATATTTGGGACGAATTAAGTTGCCATTTTCATCTTTTCTCTCGCCTTTGATACTTCCCTTTGGTTGACCTTTATAGGTTTCTGTTTTCCAATCATGGTGTTGGTCAACAAGCTTTTTACGTGTTTGGCTAACTTTGTATTGGCTGTTATCATTAAGCTCCTGAGCATAATAATCAACATCTTCCAAAACTTCTTTCTCTACCAAGCTGTCCATGGAAGCATTGGCTTTGATAAAAGCACTATCAACCGCTTGGCGTTTACCTCGAACCATTCCTTTTACTACACAAAGCGAAAGTACTTCCTTGAAGAGTTTCATAAATACTTCTTCTCCATACAATTGACGTGTTCGGCTAATCGTGCTGTGCCAAGGCAACGCCTCATCAATATCATACCTAATAAACAAACGAACATCTAAACAATTGGAACAATACTCTATCAGTTTTCGATCGGAATTGATGTTGTTCAAATAACCAACCAAACAAATTTTGAAGAAAACTACAGGATCAATACTCTCTTGTCCTTCTTCTCCATAATAGTCTTGTGTGGCTTTATATAAAAACCCAAATTCAATAGATTTATCCAACAATCGATAGAAATTATGCTCAGGAATTAAGTCCTGTAGATGAACTTGGTAGAGCATTTTTGGAGTGAGTTCTTTTCGTCCTTGCATAATCTAAAAATACATCTTATCTATAGCTTTTGCAAGTGTTTTTTGGTATATTTGAGCAGTTGTGCAACAAGCACAGCAGTTTGGCGTAATGGGGGCTGACGTGCTTAATTGAACATTAGTCTTTTTTATTTACATTTGTGCAAGGCTGAAATTTAGTACATATAAATCCCCCATTACGCCAAGCTGCAAACCGTCAGGCTGTGAAAAAACCCACTTTTCTCCAAAACCTTATCCTCTAAAACTTAATTTGTTTTGTTTTAAGCCAAGTTACATTTGGGTTTATTTTGATTTGTTCCAAAGATAATTTGAGTTAAAAAGAGCTTTAAACAAGTCGTTTTTAAACAAAACAAGAACTTTCTCTTGTAAGGTGAGTTCCATGCTTTGAGTTTGGCTATTAAATCGGGCACGCCGAGGATGTTGATGCTGCGTTTGATGTTGTAGACTAGCATAATCAAACTGTGTTCGCCGTTTACTTTCTCTAATCCTATTAAATTGGTGTAATTGTATCCCCATTTTCGTTTGATGGTGCCAAAAATGTGCTCATTAATTTCTTGCCTCTTTCGGTACAGTTGTGGGTTGGCTTGGTAGCGCTGGTGGTTCTGTTCTACGGCGTCGGCATATTGGCTTCTATCAATCTCTCGTCCGCCTTTTCTACGGGTGCACTGGATTTTTACTGGACAGGTTTTACAAGCTGTTGTGCGGTATTTTTGGTATATACAACCGCTTTCTTCGGTGCGACCAGTTTGATTTTCCTGTAGCTTAAAAAAATTGAGAATTTAATAATACAATTTAAATTGGGGAACTTTTTATATCATTTAGATGTTTCTTTGATAAAGTTTTAGATGTAAATCCATTCTTATAGTTACATAATTTTCAATATAAAAGTGAATAGTAATAATATTATAAATGGTTTTTTAGTACACGACAAAAAATATAATTGATTAAAAATCAATAAAA
>NZ_NOXV01000250.1 GCF_002251835.1 Flavobacterium cyanobacteriorum | reverse complement strand
GCACTAAAGAAATTTAATAAAATAAAAGTTTAAACCACTTCAATATATATATATTTCAACAAGATAAGAATGTTAAAGGTTTCATAAAATGTCAGTCAGTGCATGGTGCTGTTTAGGGCAGTGCAGCTAAGGTATCGCCTTCATAATTGGTTTGACGTTTTAGTCATAGCCACAAGTGGAGACTTATGAAGATACAGCTACCATTGTGAGTTACATGGTTTACCACTCATTCACCTTGTTGGCATCCATCTTAATAAAAATGAACAGCAAAATAGTAAAGGCCCATAGGCTGGAACCGCCATAGCTGAAAAAGGGGAGGGGTACACCTATAGTTGGGAACAGCTTTATAAGCATGGTAATATTTACAAAAAAGTGCATAAACAAAATGGAGGCTACACAATAGCCATAGGTACGGCTCATTTTGGATTTTTGCCGTTCGGCAAGGTAAATAATGCGCAAAAGCAGTGTTATAAATAATATAATCACTACTACTGCACCCACAAAGCCCCACTCTTCGCCTACTGTAGTAAATATATAATCCGTATGCTGTTCCGGCACAAAACCGCCCTTAGTCTGTGTCCCTTCAAGGTAGCCTTTACCAAACCAGCCACCGGAGCCAATAGCGATAAGGGACTGGTTGAGGTTGTAGCCTTCCGCCTGCTGGTTGATGTTGCCTTTATCGAACAGCACATTGATGCGGTCTTTCTGGTGGTCTTCAAGCACATTCTCAAAAACATAATCTACTGACAGGACGAAACCGGTCATGGCCACAAAAATAATAGCAGATAGTATAGGGTTCCTGAAAGCCCTCCGTGTAAAGAAGTATTGCAACAGTATGATTATGAGCGCAAATAATATGAGGTATACCGGTTTAATGAGCAATGCCAGAAGGAACAAAACTATGGCTATGGCCCCGGTAACCAGGTAAATACCGGGTAATCCTTCCCTGTATAATGCGAGTATAAGCGCTACAAATATCATGGCGCTTCCTGCATCAGGCTGCATCAATATGAGCGCAACCGGCAGGGCTATTATACCAAATGCCAGCAGCTGGTGATTGGTGTTTTTAAGGTTTATCTGTACATCGCTCAGGTATTTGGAGAGTACCAGAGACGTGGCTATCTTGGCAAATTCTGAAGGCTGGAAACCGAAGCTGCCAAAGGAATACCAGTTCGTTTGCCCTTTTATGGTGGACCCAAATGCAAAAAGCCCGGCCAAAAGTACTAATGAAAAAGCATAAAATACAAGTGCATACTTATCGTATATCTTTGCATCTACAGTAAGTACTACTACTATGATAGGGATACTCAGGATTATAAAAAATATTTGCTTCCCATAAGTATGCCCAATATCAAAGAAAGAAGTTTCCTCCGTAGGAAGTGAAGCAGAATAAATATTCATCCACCCCATTATTACCAGTACCGCATACAGCAGGATGGTAATCCAGTCTATATTATTGGTTACGCTCTGGTTTTTCATTATTTATTAATAGTAAATGGCTGGCCGCTAAGGTATTTATCGTATGTGGCTTTGAGGCCGTGTGTCATGATCCATTCTTCACGCGCTTTTTGCGTGACTTCTCCTTTAAGGTATTTCTCAATCATAAGGCTGGCTATGGGCCCTGCCCAGCGTGCGCCCCAGTAACCGTTTTCTACAAATACTGCTATGGCAATTTTAGGATTGTCGCGCGGTGCAAAAGCTACAAATATAGAGTGGTCATCAAGCTGGGTCCTGACACCGTTAATTTTGGCAAAGTTTTCAGCCGTACCGGTTTTACCGCAAATTTCAATGCCTTCTACTTTCAGGTGGCTTGCAGTACCAAAATTATATACATCAAACAAGCCATTGATAACCGGCCTGAAATGCTGCTTATCAATAGAAGTATAATGCTTTGTGGTAAATTTTTTATCAATTTTACGTCCTTCAATCTTTTTTATGATGTGTGGCGTGTAGTACCAGCCTTCGTTTGCCACGGTTGCCATCATATTGGCCAGTTGTATTGGTGTCATGGCCACTTCGCCCTGGCCTATGGAATTAGATATAATAGTAGAACTTCTCCAGCCTCCGTTAGGATAAAACCTTTTATAGAATTTTGAAGTGGGTACGTGTCCTTTTCGCCCTGGTGGAAGGTCATAGCCTAGAAAATCGCCCAGCCCGAAACTCTTCATATGATTACTCCACGCGTTCAGGCCCTGTTCCGGTTTGGGGTATTTGTCAATTGTAAGTTTAAAGGTGCTCGCGAAGTAGGTATTGCACGATTTATAGATACCATTATGCAACTGTATAGAGCCGCCGGGGCAGTGGCATTTCATAAATGCGCCACGCCCGTATGAAAAACCGTGGTGGCACATAAATGTGGAATTCTCATCAATAACTTCTTCCTGCAGGCCTACAAGGCCGGTAAGAATCTTGAAAGGTGAGCCCGGGGGGTATTCGGCGAGAAGGCCCCTGTCATACAAGGGCTTACTGATAGTGTCTCTGTCAAGCATTAAGTAGTTTTTAGACCGCTCCCTGCCCACTAGTATGGCAGGATCATAAGAAGGCGCTGTAACCAGGGCCAGTATTTCGCCGGTTTTGGGTTCAATAGCCACGATACCGCCGCGTTTCTCAAACATAAGCGCTTCACCATATTTTTGGAGCTCTGCATCTATGGTAAGGGTTATATCCTGGCCCTGTACGGCAATAGTGTCATAAATGCCATTTTTGAAAGAGCCTATCTCACGGTTAAAACGGTCTTTCTGAATGTATTTTGCTCCCTTGACTCCCCGCAGTATTTCTTCGTACATTTCTTCTACGCCCTGCTTGCCGATGAGGTCGCCGCTTTTATAGTAAGGGTTCTTTTTGATAATATTATCATTTGCCTGGGCTATGTATCCAAAAATATTAGCCCCTACATTCACCTGATAATCACGCAACGATCGCTTTACGATATCAAATCCCTTAAACTTCCGTATCTTTTCCTGGAACGCCGCAAATTCTTTTTTGCTGAGCTGTGGCAGAAAAACTGATGGCAGCCTTGGGCTGTATACTTTAGCTTTCTTAACCCTTTCTATGAAATATTCTCTGGATATATTCAAAAGGGTACATATTTCCAGTGTATCAGTATTTTTCATCTCATTGGGTGTCACCATTATATCATAAGACGGCTGGTTGGCTACCAGCAATTTACCGTTCCTGTCATATATATAGCCTCTTTCCGGATATTCATATACTATTTTAATAGCATTATTATCTGATTTTTTTATATACGAGTCATCAAGTATCTGCAAATAAAAAAGCCTTGCTATGATTAGCACGGTAGCGGCAACTATAATTGTTGGCAGTAATATCTTTCTCATTGTTTGCCCGGCTTAATAAGGTAGATAATAGTTATACAAAGTATAAGCGTAAATACAGCTGATAATATTGTCCTAATCAGGATGTCAAGTATAAGGCTGAACCTGAAAATTTCTAAAAGGTATAAAATAAAATGGTGTGTTACAACACAAACTAGCATGAATGAAAACCGTTCCGGGGAAAGGCGGTCATTGATGCGTACCGTCTGGTACTCATAACTTATACCAAACGAAAACCTGAAAAACGATGGCCTTAGATATGCCAGTACCACACAGGCTACAGCATGAGAACCGCCAGAATTAAGGAACATATCAAGCATAAGGCCCATACAAAAAGAAGCCAGCAATAAACCCGCCCTGTTGCTGTTTACCGGATAAAGAAGAATAAATAAGATATATGGATACGGATTAAGGAACCCAAAGAGGTCCAGTTTGCTGAAAACAACCACCTGTAGCAGCAACAGTATCATAAACCTGGATATATTTATTATCAGGGTACTACTCATCTGACGTGGTTTCTTCTTGTAGTTTTATAATTTCTCTGCGGTCCTTGTTTTCTATAATATATACATGGCCAAGGCTGGTCATATCATTAAACAGCCTTATATCGAGGGTATAATAATTTGTCCGCTTATCAATATATACTTTTTCAATAGTCCCTACCGGTATATTTTCAGGAAAAATTTTTGATTCGGCACCAGTTACTATTGTATCGCCTTTCCGCACACTCGCCAGTCGCGGCACGTCTATAAGCTGTACAAATCCTGTGTTTTTGCCATTCCATGTCAGCGTGCCAAAATGGTTATTCTTCTTAATTTTTGCATTCAGCCTGAACTTTGAGTTAAGTACGCTGATTACCGTAGCATAGCTGTTCGATACGTTTTCCACTACACCAATAACCCCAAGGCTGCTTACAACACCCATATCAGGTTTCAGGCCGTCTTTTTTTCCGCTGTTTATGGTAATGTAATTTTCCGGCTTGTTATAAGAGTTATCAATAACTTTAGAATGGATGACGCTATAGTTTCCCAATACTGGCGGAAGCTTCATGCCCTTTGGATTAACGGTGTCTTTAGTGTTAAAAAGCATCTTTTTCAGTTGTGCATTTTCCTTTGCCAGCTGTTCATTCTGTTCGCGTAGGCTCAGGTATTCCTTCACATTATTGACCTGCTCATATACATAGCCGCTTACGGCGTTGGCCGATGATACGGCCTTGCTCCTGTGGTAGGAGTGGGACTGTATAGTAAGTGATAACGATATGCCCAAAAGCAGCAAAAACAGTAGTAAGATACTGTTTTTATATATAAAATTAAATATTTGCTGCATGGGTTACTTCGTTATTTTATAAGTATGCTCCTGAATTTTTGTATGTTTTTTAGTGCCATTCCCGTTCCTCTTACAACCGCCCTCAGGGGGTCTTCTGCGATATAAACTGGCAGGTCCGTTTTTTGAGATATCCGTTTGTCAAGCCCCCTTAGCATTGATCCGCCACCGGCAAGGTAAATACCGGTATTGTAAATGTCTGCTGCAAGTTCTGGCGGTGTCTGAGACAGGGTTTCCATTACCGCATCTTCAATACGCTGTATGGACTTATCAAGCGCCTTGGCAATTTCCCGGTAGGATACATCTACCTGCTTCGGCTTGCCTGTCAGCAGGTCACGCCCCTGTACCGACATTTCTTCCGGCGGGGCCTCAAGGTCTTCAATGGCAGCACCGATGGTAATCTTTATTTTTTCTGCAGTGCTTTCCCCAACAAAAAGGTTGTGTTGGGTCCTCATGTAGTATACAATGTCATTTGTAAATACGTCGCCTGCAATCTTTACAGACTTGTCACACACAATACCGCCGAGGGCAATAACTGCAATTTCGGTAGTACCGCCGCCAATATCCACAATCATGTTCCCTTTAGGCTGCATAATATCCACACCAATACCAATAGCGGCGGCCATAGGCTCGTGTATGAGGTAAACTTCTTTACCATTTACCCTTTCGGCCGACTCTTTTACGGCACGCATCTCCACTTCGGTAATGCCTGAAGGGATACAGATAACCATCCGCAGGGCCGGGGTAAAAAGTTTCTTTTTTAGTGCCGGTATGCTTTTGATAAACATGCTGATCATTTTCTCAGAAGCGTCAAAATCGGCAATAACCCCGTCTTTGAGCGGGCGTATAGTTTTTATGTTTTCATGGGTTTTACCCTGCATCATGTTTGCTTCCTTGCCTACGGCAATTATTTTACCGGAAACACGGTCGCGTGCCACTATAGAAGGGCTGTCTATTACAACTTTGTCATTATGTATGATGAGGGTATTTGCGGTACCAAGGTCAATGGCAATGTCCTCGGTCATGAAATCAAAAAATCCCATACTGTTTAAGGGTATTATATTTATAATAAATTAAGCCTACAAAAGTAATAAAATTAATGTTTAAAATGACGGGTTCCGGTAAATACCATGGCAACATTATTTTCGTTGCAGTAATTTATGCTCAGTTCGTCTTTTATGGAGCCTCCGGGCTGAATGACAGCGGTTATCCCGGCGTGTTTTGCCAGCTCCACACAATCAGGGAACGGGAAAAATGCATCGCTTGCCATAACGGCCCCGTTAAGGTCAAAGTTAAACGAGCGCGCCTTTTCAACAGCCTGCCTTAGCGCATCAACTCTCGATGTTTGCCCTGTGCCAGAGGCCAGGAGCTGGCCGTTCTTTGCAAAAACTATAGTGTTGCTTTTGGTGTGCTTACATATTTTTGACGCGAATATCATGTCATCCACTTCCTGTGCCGTTGGCTCAGTAACAGTAACGGTTTGCAGCATAGCCTTATTGTCGGTTATACTATCTTTATCCTGTACCAGCAACCCGTTAAGGCAGGTACGCACCTGTTGCTGCGGAAGCTCCACATCATGCTGTACCAGCAGTATCCTGTTTTTCTTCTCCTGTAAAATATCAATAGCGTCAGCATCATAGCCCGGCGCAATAACCACCTCGCAGAAAAGCTTGTTTATTTCTTCAGCGGCAGCTTTGTCAATAGTAGCATTCGCTATCAGCACGCCCCCAAAGGCTGAGGTAGGGTCACCGGCAAGCGCGTGAAGATAAGCCTCTTTTACGGTAGGCCTTGTAGCCAGCCCGCAAGCGTTGTTGTGCTTGAGTATAGCAAAGGTAGGCGCGTCATTTTTAAATTCCTGCATCAGGTTTACCGCGGCATCTACATCAAGCAGGTTGTTGTATGACAGTTCCTTGCCATGCAGCTTGGTAAACATTTTGTCAAACTCGCCAAAAAAGAATCCTTTCTGGTGCGGGTTCTCGCCATACCGGAGCACCTGGCCGCCGGACACGCTTTGTTTAAAATAAGTAGCGTCAGTATTAAAATAATTGAAAATAGCCGTATCGTAATGCGATGACACATGGAAAGCCTTAGTGGCGAACATTTTTCGCTCCTCAAGCGTGGTAGCGCCATTATTTTTTGTAATGGTTTCCAGGAAAAGGCTGTAGTCCTCAACAGAAGCTACTATAACCGTATCTTTAAAATTCTTGGCTGCGGCACGTATCAGTGAAATGCCGCCTATATCAATCTTTTCGATAATATCCTGTTCTGAAGCGCCCGAAGCCACCGTTTTTTCAAACGGGTACAGGTCAACAATTACAAGGTCTATTTGCGGAATATCAAACGCTTCCATCTGCTGTACATCCAGTTCGTTGTCCTGGCGGTTCAGGATGCCGCCAAATATTTTGGGATGCAGTGTTTTAACCCTGCCACCCAGTATAGAAGGGTAGGAAGTAACCTCTTCAATTGCTATCACGGGGATGCCAAGTCCTTTAATAAAAGTCTCGGTGCCGCCGGTAGAATAAATAGTTACGGATTGCTGGTGAAGTTTCCTTACAATTGGCTCCAGCCCCTGTTTATCGAATACTGAAATAAGGGCGGATGAAATGGTTTTTGTTGTGTTCATTGTGTTGTGTGTTGTGAAGGTGCAAAAGTAGGTAATGTTAGGGAAACAAAGTAGTGTGTATCAGAGTAATTTTATCCTCTTGTATGAAGGGCATTGGCTGCCCTGAAAACATTGGGGGAACTGCTCCATGCCTGCATTTATATATTGCCGCGACTCCTGATAAGCAATGGCTTCTCACGGTAGCCCCGATGGAGGCGGCATCCTCCCCGCCGCCCGCTTTCGCGGCGGGGAGATAGAGCTGAGAGCGGGATGTGCGATTACAAAAGTGCGCTTAGCCGGCTGCTCCTGATTAATATCTTTACAGCCAAATCAGGATGAAAATCAAAGTTTTTGCAACTGCAATCCTTGTGCAAAGGGGCAATTTTGTACGCCTGGAATGGTTTTAAATAAAAAATCCACACGATGCAGGTGTGGATTTGTAGTTATGGTTTCCGGGTACATTTTTAATAATAAGTGAACCTGCGTACTTTAGCAATATACTTGGCCAGTCGAATAACCTGGTGGCTGTAGCCATATTCATTGTCATACCATACATACAGTACAATGTTTTTACCATCAGCGCTCACTATTGTAGCATTGCTGTCGTAGATGGCAGGCTGCGCAGTGCCTACAATGTCGCTTGATACCAGTTCGTTGCTCATGGAATATTTAATCTGCTCTACAAGCTCCCCTTCAAGCGCATACTTTTTCATTATATTGTTCACTTCGGCAATGCTTGTTGTTTTTTCTACTTCAAGGTTTAGCACTACCAGCGACCCGTTTGGTACCGGTACCCTTATGGCATTTGATGTGAGTTTACCGGCCAGTGAAGGCAAAGCCTTGGCTACAGCGCTTCCGGCTCCTGTTTCGGTAATTACCATATTGAGGCCTGCAGCCCTGCCGCGGCGGTATTTCTTGTGCATGTTGTCTACAAGGTTCTGGTCATTAGTGTAAGCATGTATAGTTTCCAGGTGTCCCTTAACAACACCGAGTGTGTCTTCCACAGCTTTAAGCACAGGGGTTATGGCATTTGTAGTACATGATGCCGCTGAAAAAATACTCACTTTGTCAGGGTTATAATCATTATGGTTTACGCCATAAACAATGTTTGGGACACCTTTTCCGGGAGCGGTTAAGAGTACTTTTTCAACGCCTTTTGATGCCATATGGCGCTGGAGTGCTTCTTCTGTAGTAAATGCTCCGGTATTATCAATGAGCAGGGCATCTTTGATGCCGTATTTTGTATAATCTATTTCTTCGGGCGAATTAGCCGTTATTATATGCACTGTTGTACCATTAATTATCAGTGCGTTATTTTCGGGGTCTGCTATTACAGAACCCTGGAAGTCCCCATGGATAGAATCATAGCGCAATAGTGATGCCCTTTTCTCAAGCAGTACGGCGTCGTTCTTGTCACGGGTAACAATAGCGCGCAGCCTCAGCTGGGTTCCTTTGCCTATCTTGCTCATCATTTCCCTGGCCAGCAGCCTGCCTATACGCCCAAATCCATATAATACTACATCTTTCGGCTTAATTTCCTGGCTGGTTTTTGCATCTTTAAGTTTATCAATTACAAAGGCTGTAGCGTCATTATACTTATCATCTTCAAGATGGTACTCATAGGTAAGCCTGCCGATGTCTATACGGGAAGGCGGGAGGTCGAGCGATTCTATAGCGCGGGCAATCTCAACTGAATCAAATACGTTGATGGGCTTTTGCACAAATTCGCCTGCATATTCATGAAGGTTAATTATATCGCTGACGTTCCTGTCAATAAGCTGGTTCCTGAACAGTACAAGCTCTATGGATTTATCGTACCAAAGGTCGCTTACAATTTTTATAAATTCTACGCCAGCCCTTCGCCTGTCTGCCTGGAATGAAAGTTCCTTTTCGTATAAAACATTATTATTCATGAAGATAAAAAATTAAGTACATGTTATTTTAGTGCAAAAGTATAGATTTCAAACGTTTTCGTAAAATATATTTTTATGCTTTTTGCCTTAACTTATACAAAGCACGCTATTTAAAAAATTTTATCAGGGATGAAATAAGCTCTATACTTTCCGGTGTAATCAATTTTTTATGTTATACTTATAAATTACGATTGGGAGTGCCGTGTCATAAGTTATGTTTTCTAAACGGAAGGGTAAAATTGAAAAAAATAATTGTAAAGCTAATAAAAACAGCAGCCCGGCCTTAGTAAAGGTTTTTTATTTGTTTAAACTTTTTTGATGCGATAAACCCGGCTACGGGATATATTACGGCTGCTATAAAGAACATAAGGGGAAGGAATTCGTTACCTTCCCGGTGCAGTACCAGCGCCACGGCCATAAGGGCAGGCGCTTCAAGATAAAAGCAGGTAATGCCGGCTTTCCTGCTTCTCATCCCCAGCCTCCTACGGAAGGTGATGATTATAAGTGCGGTGGCAGCCAATACTGAGATTATAGTGGCCGGGATATATTGATCCCTTCTGTAAAGGTCAAATGCCTTAAGCAGGAGTACCAATACCGTAAGTAAGTGGAGTGCCGTTTCAAGCTTTTGTGTTTTTTTCTTTTTCACGCCGAAATATTTCTTGTCTAAAAGTAAATAACCTATAGCCACACAATGTTTTATAAACGTTATGTAATGTTTATAAAATCATACGCCCCTGTGGTTGCAGGGGCGTATGGTGTTTTTACATTATAAACCGAACGATTTGCCCGTTCCGGGTAAGCATTTCCACCCTTACCCTGTCGTTAGGGCTTTTGTCGGATAATAATTTTGAAACTGTTTCAATATCCTTAGCCTTTACATTGTTTACACTCAATATTATCCCGTCTTTCAGTTCTTCATAATACGGCATGTACTGCTGGTCGGTTATATCTTTTATTTTAACGCCATAGTCAATATTGAAGCGTTTTTTTTCAGCAGGAGACAGGTCTTCAAGCTCAAGCCCGCTATAGCTGTAAATTTCATTTTTAGAGAGTTTTACCGGTACCGTAAGGTCTTTGCCGTTACGGCGGATACCCACCTTAACAACGTCATTAGGCCTCTTTGTGACTATTGCGGCATTAAGGTCTGAAAATCCTGAGATTGGGCGTTCATCTATCTTAATAATGATATCACCTTTTTTTATGCCGGCTTTTTCTGCGCCCGAATCCTTGACAACACTGTTCACATAAAAACCCTGTGTTTCATTAATTCCCAGTTCTTTTGAGGCAGCGCTGTTAAGTTCGCCGCCCTGTACGCCCAGCACGCCACGCTGTACGTTTCCAAACTCCATAATATCTTCGATTATTTTTCTTGTGATATTGGAAGGTACGGCAAACGAATAGCCCACATAAGAACCGGTCATAGAAGAAATCATGGTGTTGATACCGATGAGTTCGCCACGGGTGTTTACGAGTGCGCCGCCGCTGTTGCCGGGATTAACGGCAGCATCAGTTTGTATGAACGACTGGATGCCGTCTTTGCTGAGATTCCTTGCCTTTGCAGATACAATACCCGCCGTGACGGTTGAAGTCAGGTTATAGGGGTTGCCAACGGCAAGTACCCATTCGCCTACTTTTATGTCATCAGAATTGCCAAAAGTAGCATACGGAAGTTTATCGCTGGTTTCTACTTTGAGCAGCGCAATATCCATTTTAGAGTCAGTACCTACAAGTTTTGCTTTATACGATTTGTTGTTGTTAAGGGTTACTTCAAGCTCTGAAGCATTCTGTACCACATGGTTATTAGTAACAATGTAGCCGTCTTCTGTAATTATTACCCCGGAACCGGTACCTACCTGGGCCTGTTGCTGCCCACCACGATAGCCATAAAAGAACTCCAGCATAGGGTTGCTGGGTACTGTCGTGTACGATACATTTTTGACGTGCACTACAGTATGTATGGCTTTATCTGCCGCTTCAGTGAAATCTACGGCTTCAGGGCCCAGGCCAACAGTACGTGTAAAATTGATTGGCGGAGCTACTGATAAAGCAGACGAAGGCTTATCATTATCAAATATCAGTTTATAGGCTCCAAGCGTAGTAGCACCACCAAGCATGGCTACAAAAAATAAACCTGAAATTTTTTTCATAATCAAAACAGTATTTAATTTTTCAGTTTAAAATTATACGATATTATTACTTTTTCAAAATCGGCGGCATCCATTTAAAGTGTCGTTAATATTTGTACTTTTGCTGTAATATCTACAAAAAATGCTGCACACTTTTTATAAATACCAGGGTACCGGGAACGATTTTATTTTGGTAGATAACCGCAACAATATATTTCCCAAAAATGATACCAAACTTGTTAAATTCTTATGCGACCGCAGGTTTGGTATCGGCGCAGACGGGCTGATACTTTTAGAGAACGCAGGCGATGCTGATTTTAGTATGGTTTACTATAATTCTGACGGGAATGAGAGCAGCATGTGCGGTAACGGCGGGCGCTGTATAACCGCTTTTGCCCGTGACCTGGGTATTATTGATGAAGATGCCAATTTTGCAGCAGTAGACGGCCTCCATCATGCTACTATTGATGACAACGGTATTGTATCGCTACAGATGAAAGATGTGCATACCGTGTCAGTTTATGAGGATTATGTTTTTCTTGATACCGGTTCGCCACATCATGTGGAAATGGTAGAAAACCTGCCTTCATTTGATGTTAAGGGCGTGGGGGGCCAAATTCGTTACAGCGGGCTGTATGGCGATAAAGGCTCTAATGTAAACTTTGTAAGCCAGACAGGGACTGACAAATTTTCAGTACGCACTTATGAGCGGGGGGTTGAGGACGAAACGTTGAGCTGCGGTACCGGAGTAACGGCTGTAGCACTGGCTATGAAAGTTACCGGGCGGACAGATTCTGATAAAGTTACACTTGAAACTCCGGGTGGGGAGCTGTCCGTTTCGTTCCTGCAGGACGGTAAACAGTTTACCAATATTTTCCTTACAGGCCCGGCACGTTTTGTATTTAAAGGAAAAACAGCATGGTAACACTTAAAGGTGATAAAGCGTATCTCAGGGCGCTTGAGCCGGAAGACCTAGAATTTGTATATGCTATTGAGAATGATGAGTCCATGTGGAAGCTGAGTAACACGCAGGCTCCTTACAGCCGGTTCCTCATACGAAGCTACCTGGAAAATGCCCACCAGGATATTTACCAGGCCCGCCAGTTAAGGCTGGCCATCTGCCTTACCGAAGATAATACAGCCGCAGGGCTTATAGACCTTTTTGATTTTGATCCTGATAACCGCAGGGCAGGTATAGGAGTTGTGCTGCTGGAACGCTACAGGAACAGGGGGATTGGGAAAGAGGCGCTCAGGCTGCTTGTCGATTATTCTTTTACCCACCTCAGGCTCCGCCAGCTATACGCAAATATAGATGTTTCCAATACGGCCAGTAAAATGCTTTTTACTAATTTTGGCTTCCGGTGTGTGGGTGTTAAAAAAGAATGGAATAACCGGGGTACTTATTTTGAAGATGAAGAACTCTATCAGTTGATTAATAACAATAAAACTATATAAATTGAAACTCAGGAGAATTGTCGGCATTTTTTCGCTGATTGTTATTTTGGCCGGCACCATATACGGCTACATAATGTATAAAGATATTTTTTCGGCAAACACAGCCTTCAGTGAAAATGAAGTGGCGATATTTGTACCTACCGGCGCTACGTATAGCCAGGTGGAGGGGCTGGTGAGGCCCTATATCGGGGACATGGACAAATTCCGGACTACGGCAGAAAAAAAATCTTATCCCGGCAATGTAAAAGCCGGTAAGTTTGTTTTGAGGAGAGGAATGAACAGCAATGAAATCGTTAACGCCCTCAGGCAGCCCCAGCCGGTAAGGATATCGTTTAACAATCAGGAAACGCTTGAACGTGCTATTGGGCGAATTGCTGCACAGATAGAGCCGGACAGCCTTGCGCTGATGAAGGTTTTTACAGATAAACAATTCCTTGAAGAAAACGGCTTTACAGAAGATAATGTGCTAAGCATTTTTATACCCAATACCTATGAATTCTTCTGGAATACCACACCCACAAAGGTAAGGGAAAAAATGGCAAAGGAATACAGGAAATTCTGGACTCCGGAACGTAAAACCAAAGCTGAAGCCCTGAACCTTACGCCTTTGCAGGTTTCGGCACTTGCTTCTATTGTACATAAAGAAACTGTAAAAACCGATGAAAGGCCCCGTGTGGCAGGTGTGTACCTGAACCGGCTGAAAAGGGGTATGAAGCTTGAAGCTGATCCTACCGTTATTTATGCCATGAAGAAACAGTCGGGTGATTTTGAACAGGTAATAAAACGGGTACTTAATAAAGACCTGGTGATAGACTCACCCTACAACACCTATAAATATGATGGCCTGCCGCCGGGACCCATAGCCATGCCTGATATATCTGCGCTTGATGCCGTATTAAACCCCGAAATGCACAACTATATATATTTTTGTGCCAGTGTAACTAACTTTGGCTACCATGAGTTTGCAGTAACTCCGGCACAACATGAAGCTAACCGGCAGAAATATATAGCATGGGTAAACAAAATGGGTATAAAGAGATAAAATACATTAATTCTTGAAAAAAACCTGAAGTAATTTTCTTATATTTTTCTTAGTTTTTTATCTCGATAGAAAGAATTTTTAGGTTAAAATTTAAATTAAGAAATTTTTTGTAACCTGTATATTTTACTGGAGCTACGGAATATTCTTTCACTATTTTTAAGCCTTAACATTCTGTTAATGTGACTATAAAAGCTAATGTATTGTAAATCAGGTTAATGATTTTTTGTATATTTGCTGCCTGTGAAATTCATAAGGTGACAGGTTATGAGAAAATCAACATTATGATAAAAAAATGGTCATACTTTTTAGGTTTAGCCTTATTTATAACCATAGTAAGTTCCGGTTTCAAGCCTAACGGGCCTAAGCAATTTGGAAAGATAGAAGGCTTCCATCTTGCAGATGATGAAATTACTAACTATACAGTACCGACAATTGACGAAACAGCAAAGATTAATTACAATTTTCCTTTTACGGGAAAATCCTACGTGGGCTTTAAACAGGCCGTAGCCATCAAAGAGTCCCAAGGCCTTTATAAATTGATAAACCCTTATGGCTACATGGGAAAGTACCAGTTCGGGAAATCAGCCCTCAAAGCACTTGGAATAGATGATACTAAAATGTTCCTTAACAGCCCCAGGCTACAGGAACGTGCCTTTAAGGCGCTGCTGTCAAAAAATAAATGGGAGCTTCGCCGCGAAATTGAAATTTATGAAGGCAAAGTAATCAAAGGAGTAAAAATTACGGAATCCGGTTTACTTGCTGCGGCACACCTTGCCGGAGCCACATCAGTTAAAAACTTTTTGTACAGTAACGGAAGAAGAGGCTTCCGTGACGGTTTTGGGACTTCGATGAAGAGTTACATTAAGAAGTTTGGTGGCTATGACACTTCTGCTATTGTGCCACACCCTGAGCCTAAAGTACATTTAGATTAATAAAAAATAGCCTGTTAAAGGTTTTTTTTCATTATATCTTCAAGTTCTTTATTCACCTCAAGCAGCCTTTTGTTTTCGGCTTTAAGTAGCCCAGCTGTTCTTTTTCTTAGCCTGCTGCTGTTGCCATTCCTTAATTTCAGGTACACAGCCTCTGATAAGTTTTGTTCATGCTGTTCCTGGATCCACCTGAGGTAGTTCCCGAATGTAATGCCCGGTTTCAGTTCTTCATAATAGGCATCTTTTATAAGTATATAGCTGCTTAGGGTGTCCTGGAGCTTCATGGAAAGGTTTTGGGTGCGCCTGTAGCTTTTCAGGATTTTAAGTTTCTCGGCTTTTCGTTTTGGGCTATTTGAATACAAGTAAATAGCGGCAACAATAATAACTACCGCTATTAAAATAATATATTCAGGGAAGAAAGACATTGCCAGCCACGTTTGCCCGAATATACTAAATAATTTTATATACAATAAGATAAGCCCTGCTAATTTTCTCTTAAAGAAACTTTGCGGTTATAAAAATTCAGTAACAAGTAACCTGCAATACCTGAGGCAACTGAGGCAACCAGTACAGCAAATTTGGCTTCCGTCTGCAGGTGTACATCGTCAAAAGATAGCAAAGCTATAAATATTGACATTGTAAAGCCAATACCACCTAAAAGCCCAAGCCCGAGTACATGCATCCATCTGGTACCTGCCGGAAGTTCTGCAATTTTTGCCTGGACTGATAGGTATGACATGATAAATATTCCCGCGGGTTTTCCAAAAAACAATCCTATTACGATACCCATGCCGAGATTGCTTACCAGGCCTTCAGCCATGCCGCTTTCAAATGTGATGTTAGTATTGGCAATAGCAAAAATAGGCATAATTATAAAGTTTACCGGCTTTGTAAGCGCATGCTCAAGTTTTTCGAGAGAGGATTCTGTATCATCAGCTGTAGTGGGCAGGGTAAGGGCAGTAAGCACTCCCGCAATGGTGGCATGGATGCCGGAATGATGGATAAAATACCACATTACCATGCCGGGCAGCACGTAGAAAAAAATATTCTTCACTCCAGTACGGTTAAAAATAATCTGCAGCGCAAAAATACCGCCTGCGTATAAAAGGTAGG
Organism: Flavobacterium cyanobacteriorum; assembly: GCF_002251835.1. GTDB lineage: Bacteria > Bacteroidota > Bacteroidia > Flavobacteriales > Flavobacteriaceae > Flavobacterium > Flavobacterium cyanobacteriorum. The sequence goes on along the minus strand of NZ_NOXV01000250.1, from coordinate 21,976 downwards.
ACAGTTGAAGTGTTGTGGAATAAAATATGGCTATAACCAATATCGCCATTAAATCATCAACAATGGCAAGTGCCGCCAGAAAAATCTTGAGCCCCGAAGGCACTCTGTCTCCCAACATAGACAGTATACCCAGTGCAAAAGCAATGTCGGTAGCCATAGGTATACCCCAGCCATGGGCTGTAGGCGTGTTGTTATTGAACAATCCAAACAGGAGCGCAGGCACTACTACCCCGCCAACAGCAGCAAGCACAGGCAGTGACGCCTGTTTAACCGAAGAAAGTTCACCCTCTACAATTTCCCTTTTGATTTCAAGCCCAACCAGCAGGAAAAATATAGCCATGAGGCCATCATTTATCCACAGCAGGACAGGGTATTTGAGGTGTATGGCAGCATTTTCAAAACCAAATTCCTGCAACAGAAACCCGTTGAACCCTCCGGCTAAACCTGTATTAGCAATTATCAATGAAACAGCCACACAAATAAGAAGCAGGATTCCTCCTGCTGATGTTGACCTGAAAAACTCGCGAAAAACGGTTAGGTTAATTAGTTTTGCCATATTTACAAAGTTACAAAAACCATTTAACTTCCATCAATACATTATGTCAATATGCTATTAATTCTTAATTTTATCAGGTAAACGTTAATTTACAGGATATGGCTGATCTACATATACAAGATGCCGACCTTGAAGGAAAAGACTATGAGTGGCTACTGGCTGAGGTTAAGAGGCTGAGGCAAGGCATAAGGCAACACCGCGACAGTACAGGCCATAACCTGTGCTGGCACCACCCGGCCCTATGGGGCCTGCTGCCCGAAAAGATAAACCCGGAAGCTGCTGTTCCCCCGTGGGAAAAGTTCATGGCGGGATGTATACGGTACCGTGCTTCATTAGATAAAGAATTACCGGGTGCGCTCGTTCACGATTCAGAATACCAATAGCATTATGGCAGGAGATCTTATGGCTGTCATAAGGCTTTTTGCCAGGCTCGGCATCACCGCATTTGGCGGCCCTGCCGCACATATTGCCATGATGCGGCGTGAAGTAGTTGAGCGGCGGCAATGGATGCAGGATAATGAATTTCTTGACCTTGTAGGTGCCACAGGGCTTATACCCGGGCCTAACAGCACAGAAATGGCAATACACCTGGGGCATAAAAAAGCAGGCTGGAAAGGCCTTATAGCCGCCGGTGTCCTATTCATACTTCCGGCCGTGATTATCACAGGTTTTATAGCCTGGCTATATAAGCACTATGGCGCTTTACCGGTTGTTGAGCCTTTTATATATGGCATTAAGCCGGCCATAATTGCTATAATTGTTATAGCTGTTTACCCTATGGCAAGGGCATCTTTGAAGAACATGCCCCTAGTACTGCTGGGTGCAGCTGCGCTGGCTATGGCGCTGGCAGGCATACCTGAACTTTTTGTTATGCTCGGTATGGGGTTATTATATATGGTTTATTCAGGTTTTGGCAGGCGCAGCATGATAAGCTTTTTGCCTCTTACAGGGGCGGCTTCAGTAAGCAATACCGGGCTTTTCTTTACTTTTCTTAAAATTGGGTCTGTTCTGTATGGAAGCGGCTATGCACTGTTTGCTTTTATTGATAACGAGCTTGTGGCTACAGGTGTACTGCAAAGCCAGGTGCTTATTGACGCTATTGCGGTAGGGCAGTTTACACCGGGGCCTGTTTTCTCCTCAGTAACGTTTATAGGCTACCAGGTAAATGGTTTAGGCGGGGCGGTAGTTTCTACAATAGGAGTGTTTTTACCTTCATTTATTTTTGTGGCGCTGTTAGGCACAATATTAAAATACCTTGAGGGAAATAAAGCTTTCAGGCACTTCCTTGATGCTGTAAATGTAGCTTCGGTTGCCATAATCATGGCAGTTTGCTGGCAGATGGGGAAGGAGTGCATTATAAACTGGCAAACCACTGTAATTGCTGTTTCGGCCTTATTCCTGCTGATAGCCTTTCCTAAAATTAACTCAGCTTTAATAGTATTGTCCGGCTCATTGGCGGGCTATCTTTTGGCAGTCCTGCATTAAAACCTGTGGATAATAAAGATGCAGGGCCTGTTGTGCAGGTCAGTCTTTTCGCGTTTCCATTGTGCAATGGTTTTGGTGCTGATGTACTCTGAAGGCAAAGTAATATCAGCCGCTATGCATAAATGAGTATCCGGCTGCAGTGTACCAAGAAGGTCCTCAAAAAGCTTATTGTTACGGTATGGGGTTTCAATGAAAAGCTGCGACTGGTTTTTTTCGCGCGAAAGTTTCTCAAAATTCTTCAGGGCAGTTTTCTTCTCGGCTTTATCTATAGGTAGGTATCCGTTAAAGGCAAAGCTTTGCCCGTTCATGCCGCTGGCCATCAGCGCAAGCAGGATAGAGGAGGGGCCTGTAAGCGGAATTACCTGTATCCCTCTTTCATGGGCAATTTTTACGATTGAAGCGCCCGGGTCGGCAACACCGGGGCATCCGGCCTCGCTCATCAGCCCCACATGATGCCCTTCAAGGCACGGCTGTAGTAGGGAAAAATATTCAGAGGGCTCTGTGTGTTTATTAAGTACTGAAATTTTTAAATCAGGCTGTTTTTTTGTGGGAAGAATAGCTTTTATGAACCGGCGTGCAGTTTTTTCGTTTTCAACGATATAATAGTCAATAAAACCTATTGCTCTTGCCACAGCAAGGGGCAGCACCTCTTCAGGGTTGGCTTCGGCGCCCAGCGGCACGGGCAGCATGTATAATTTGCCGACGGGCATCAGCTATGCTCGTTTAAAAGTTTTTTGGCTACAAGGGTGCAGGCTTCATCAAGCATGTCATACACTTTGTCAAAACCTCCCTGCTCACTCCAGTAAGGGTCGGGCACGTCAACATTCTGGCCGGGGAAAATCTCGTCCATCATAAGTTTTACTTTTGCTTTGGCAGCCGTATCGGGCGCAAGCATCACCACATCCTTATAATTAGATGTGTCCATTACATAAATATGGTCAAACTTGGTGAAATCTTCTACATTAAACTGCCTTGCAGTCTGGCAACTTATATCAAGCCCCCTGCTTTTAGCGGTAAGCACAGAACGCTTATCGGGGCCTTGCCCTACGTGCCAGTTGCCGGTCCCGGCAGAGTCTACAAAAAATTTATCACGGGGAAGTTTTGATTGCAGGATGCCTTCCGCCAGCGGTGAGCGGCAAATGTTGCCCAGGCAAACCATTAAAATCTTTACCATCTTTATAAGGATAGTTTCTTGTGTATATCGTCAACAAATTTGCGGAACTGCTTATCGGTAGTTACAAGGTTATCCACTGTTTTGCAGGCGTGCAGTACAGTGGCATGGTCACGGTCACCAATTTGTGAACCAATATTGGCCAGCGATGCCTTGGTGAATTTTTTGGCGAAGAACATAGCCAGCTGCCTTGCCTGTACTACATGTCGCTTACGGGTTTTTGACTGTAATGTGTCAATATCGAGCTGGAAATAATCAGATACTACTTTTTGTATGTAATCTATTGATATTTCCCGCTTAATGTTCTTAACAAATTTCTCTACTACCTGCTTGGCGAGGTCAAGTGTAACCTCACGGTGGTTGAACGATGACTGCGCTATCAATGATATAATAGCGCCTTCGAGTTCGCGTACGTTGGTTTTTATATTACGCGCCACGTACTCCACAATCTCCTCAGGCATATCAACACCATCGCGGTAAAGGATATTTTTCAGGATAGAAATCCTTGTTTCATAATCAGGCTGGTGCAATTCTGCCGAAAGGCCCCACTTAAAACGCGAGAGCAGGCGTTGCTCAATGTCCTGCATATCAACAGGTGCCTTGTCTGAAGTAAGGATTACCTGTTTGCCGTTTTGGTGAAGGTGGTTAAATATATGGAAGAAAACATCCTGGGTACCTGTTTTTCCCGAAAGGAACTGTACATCATCTATAATAAGTACATCTATAAGCTGGTAAAAATGGATAAAATCGTTCCTTGTATTACGCTTTACAGAATCAATATATTGCTGTGTAAAAATTTCAGCAGAGATGTATAAAACCGTTTTTTCAGGATATTTATCCTTTATCTCTACTCCTATGGCATGGGCAAGGTGTGTTTTGCCGAGTCCAACCCCACCGAATATAAGTAGCGGATTAAATGATGTACCTCCGGGCTTATTGGCTACTGCCAGTCCTGCAGATCGAGCAAGACGGTTGGAGTCGCCTTCAAGGAAATTATCAAAACTGTAATTGGCATTTAACTGGGATTCTATCTTCAGGTTCCTTATGCCGGGTATGATGAACGGGTTTTTGAGCTCAGGGTTTTTATTCTGCAACGGAACGTCCACTTCCTGTGGCTTTACAGGGACGCGGTGGGCACTGGGCAACTGCTCTGTAAAAGGCTGTTTGTTGCCGTAAGTGTTTTCCATCTTAATTTTATAAAGTAACTTTGCGCCCGTACCAAGTTCTTTTGTTAATGCAACTTTAAGTAATTTCACATAATGTTCCTCAAGCCATTCATAAAAGAACTTGCTGGGCACCTGGATATATAATGCGCTGTCGGTAAGCTCAACCGCTTTAATGGGTTCAAACCAGGTTTTATAGGCCTGGTCCTGAATATTGTCTTTTATAAAAACAAGACAGTTTTCCCATACCGATTGCGCAGTTTTACCCATATATCCTGAAATTTTTAGTTATTACTTGTGTTTTTACAAAAGAGGGAGAAGGTATCTCTCTTGTTTGGGAGAACAAATATGGAAACAAAATTCCTCAAAAAAAAATTCTTTCCGTATTGATTTTATAAAAAAAAATATGTAAGCGGATATTTAAATTTTTAATAATTAATTAACAGTGACAATAGATGAATTTTCATGAAATTAAAGTACGTGTACGATATGCAGAGACGGATAAAATGGGCGTAGTTTATCATGGTAATTATGCACAATATTTTGAAATGGGGCGTGTAGAGTGGCTTAGGAATCTGGGCCTTAGCTATGCTTTTATGGAGGAACAGGGCATAATGCTGCCAGTGGTGCAGTTAACATTAAATTATAAAAAACCCGCCCGATATGATGACCTGCTGACTGTAAGGACAATCTTAAAAAAACGGGCATCTGTTAAGATAGAATTTGATTATGAGATATATAATGAGAGAGGGGAGTTATTAACAACGGGCTACTCCATGCTGGTGTTTGTTGATATGAAAACCGGGCGCCCTGTTTTACCGCCGGATTATGTCCTGCAAGCAATTTCAGAAAGCAATAACGGGAAAGTATGATTTTATGAGCAGATAAGCTTATGGCTGTAATTTACTGCTAACTTCTACTTCATATAAGTTTTGTAATGCTGCGGCAGCTGCTGCGGCATTTTTTTTGCGTGTGCTTATAACAACTTCACAATCCATCTCCATTTTTTGCGAAAGTATAGCCAGGTTTTTTTCGCGGATAACCCGCATCACTTTGTTCATGTGCTGGTACCCAAATGTAAGTGTGAATTGTACATCAATTGTTTTTTCCAAAATAACAGAAGCTTCGAGCGCCATCTGCGCCGCGGTGCGGTAAGCTGCTATCAGGCCGCCCACACCCAGTTTTATGCCCCCGAAATAGCGTACTACAACCACCACCACATTAGTAACACCAAACGACTGTATCTGCCCATATATAGGCATGCCAGCTGAATTATTCGGTTCGCCGTCATCATTGGCACGATAATATAGGGTTTCAGCGCCCAGCTGAAAAGCATAGCACCAGTGCCGTGCCGAATGGTGCTGCCTGCGCAGGCCATCCAGTATAGTTTTTACTTCTTCTTCGGTAGTTACGGGAAAAGCATATCCGTAGAACTTGCTGTTCTTATCCTTGAAAAGTGTTTCGCCTGACGGTGCCGCCAGTGTTTTATAGGTATCGATGTCCAATGTAGCCTAAATCAGCAGCAAAGGTATCTTTTAAAGGTATTACATGCAAATTATGCTAGCCCAGCAGCTGGTATCCTATGGGCTTGAACGACCCGTTGTTGGTTTGTTCTGCCGAACAGGCTGTTAAAGCTACAATAAGGTCCATGGCGGCTTCAATAACAATATAATCACCAGCCGTGCTTTTTGGGGGCAGTACTGCTACTTTTCCCTCTTCACAGTCAATACTTACATTCATAAAAATGTTAAAAGTAACAGGGATGTCATCAGGCCCGATCCCGTAAGGCGCCAGGTGTTCACAAAGGTTGCCGAAGCACCCTTTGTGCGGATTTTTGTGTTCATAAAGTATCCTGAAGGTATCGGCACTGCAGGGTGTAAGCAGGAAGTCGTGCAGCCCGACCGTATCTTCGGTAATGCGGAACATAATATTGCTCCGGTTGGAGTAAAAGCTGTGCCCTTTCGTGAGCCTTATAGTCCCCGCATAATCAATTGTCCTGCCGGATGACAGGTATTCTTTCCGGTCGTGCAGGTTATAGCACATAAGGTCGGCAACCTGCTCACCTTCCATATCCACTACTTTGAGGCGCTGACCCTTTTTAAGCAGGAATGCTGTGCCGCTACGCGGATTTATTACGTTCAGTGCCTGCATGTTTTAGGTGTAGAGGGCACTTCCAGCTGTTGCCCAGCTTTTGCCCGGTATATTGGTAAACTTCTGATTTTTCGCCGAAATCTGTCAGCATAGGGTTTACATTACCCGCAAGTTCAGTATCTTTTTTGCGTACAATATTTTTCATTTTTTCATATTGCCCCGCATCCCTTAGCTGTTCAAACTGCGCATGCGGGTTAAAAACAACAGCAGGATATTTAAACCGCCTGGCCGGCCGGCTTGCTGCCGGGTGCATGCCAATTACAAAAAAAGCTTCCCCTTTAAGGCTGAAGCTGAACTGGCTGCTATCCGTGTCAGCATCAACCCTGTGGTCGTACTCATAATGTTCCGCATCAAGGTCTGAGAGCGCCTGTAGCCTGCTCCAGAAGAACCGTGCGTACATTTCTTCACTAAATACCTCAGGTTCTGAAAAAAGTATGGCTGCCGAATGAAACATGGTGCCTGCACTGCGGTAATCATTTACAAAACTGTATATAAAATCAAGGATAGCCCTGTCATCTTTCGGGCAGGCCATGTGCCCTGCAGCCATTACTTTAACCTGCCCCCTGGCCATGGCTGCCTTTGCTGCCACACACGGAAAGGCACTATTTTCAATATAGGCCTGCCATTCTTTTATTAATTCCTCTGCATTAACCATGATATTGTTACTTTTGTTATAGCTAATTTCCTGCTATATCTTAATAACTGCAAGGTTGTTAGCGGAGTTTTAAGGCATATTTAGCGTAATTTTAGGCTTTGTTTATAGTAGAAGATGCAGGTTTTAAAAATTAATGTATGAAAAATGTATTATGGTGTTTAATGTTTGCCACACAGATTTCCTGCGGGCATAAGGCAGAGATAAAGGAAAAATATTGTGGTGTGGAAATGTCAGGCTTTGAGGTGCTTGACTATAAGAAAATGGGTGATGACGGCTATGATTATACTGAGGATGACAAGCTCTTGCTATCGGAGCTAAAAACAGGTATTAATAACCTTTTTGACAATAAAGAAGCTATTGAGGTCTATTTTGCCATGAAGGATAAAGGCAGGATAGCCCTTTATATTGTAGCGCCTGATGATAAAGCCATGGTAGAAAAAATAAGTTGTTATGTACTTGCATCAGGCTTTAAAAACCTTCCGCCAAGCCGGAACCTGTTGTTCTATACCAATGAGCATAATTCATTGGTTGCCGCGGTCAAAACTAAGCCGGTAAATACATAATTACACGTCTTCAAGGCTGATAATTTTTTTGTCAAAAAGGCCTGTTACGTCTTCTTCGCCTGCTTTTAATGTCCACGTCCGGAAGCCAAGCTTCTCTGCGGTCCTAGTATTAAAGTCTTTATCGTCAATAAAAAGGGTACGCTTGGGCTGTATCTCGTGTTTATTGATAAGATAGTAATAGGCTTCCTCATCCGGCTTGCGCACACCGATCTCGTGGGAAAAATAAATACCTTCAAAGCACTGGTAAAAGTCGCTGTAAAAGGAAGCGCCTGCATCCTGCTCAAATTTTTCAATATGTATAGGGTCCGTATTGCTTAAAAGGAATAGGCGGTAGGTTTGCGAAAGCTTTTGCAAAAATTCGAGCCTGTAAAGGGGGAACTCGCCAATACCGGCGTTCCAGGCCTGTTTTATCTGCTCTGTTGACGCGCCCGGTATATGTTCCTGTACCCCTTTCAAAAAGGCCTCGCCATCAATTTTACCTGTTTCCATCTGGTGCTCAAGCTCCTGCAGGGCATTATCCCATTCTTTAAGCCCAAGGTTCACCAGGGCATTGGTTCTTGCCTGTTTATCCTTATCGATAAAAACATCGCCAAAATCAAATATAATTGTATTGATCATAGTTCCTCAATATTACTAATTCATCTGCGCCTATATATTTTTTTACTGTAGCATCCCCCTTTATAAACGGGGCGGGCGTACCCTCTCTAAAAGAAACATCTCCTGTAAAAATCCTGGCCTCATCCCACAATCCGGCATCAATAAAAGCCTGTAGTGTCTGCCGTCCGCCTTCAATGATAACCGAAATTAAGTTGTGCTTGTACAATACCTCCATGCAATTCCGGGGTAAATGTTCATCAAAAGCAATTTTTTCAAAGATGAGGTTCTCTAAATTAGTGCAATTCTCCTGTTCCGTCAAGATAATTGTCTTTATTTTTAGATTTTTAACAGAATAGGCGGGGGTAATGCTGCCCTGCCTGTCCAGCACTACCCGAACAGGGTTGGGCCCGCTCCAGTCACGCACATCAAGGTTGGGGTTATCGTCAAGTACGGTCTTTGTACCCGCCAGTATGGCCATTTCCTCGCTTCGCCACTTATGCACCAGCTGCCGCGAATAAGGATAAGTTACCCATACAGGTTTTTTTTCTGCATCAGGCTGGCGCAGCGGAGCTATAAACTTGTCTTTACTTTCTGCCCATTTAAGTATACTATAAGGCCGTTTTTTTTCGTGGTAGGTAAAAAAGCGCCGGTTCATTTCCCTGCATTCCTGTTCAAGCACGCCCACTACTACATTTCTGCCGGCCTCACGCAGCTTCTTTATGCCGTTGCCGGCTACTTTTTCATGCGGGTCGGCAGTACCTATCACAATATTTTTAATACCCTGGTTAATTATCAGGTCACAGCACGGGGGCGTTTTACCGTAATGGCTGCAAGGTTCAAGGCTTACATAGAGAGTAGCTTCAGGTATAAGGTGGCGGTCCTGTTCCGCTACCGAACTGATGCAGTTAACTTCGCCGTGAGGGCCGCCGTAAGCTGAAGTATAACTTTCCCCAATTATGCGGCCGTTATGTATCAGCACCGCACCTACCGAAGGGTTGGGCATGGCATCCCTAAGGCCGTGTTGGGCAAGTTCAAGGCAGCGCTGCATATAAAGCTGGTGGTCCATGTGGAATTGTAAAGTTTCAAAGTTACAAAGTTTACATTTTGTGTGCCCTACATCGCTGCGAATAATTAGTTTTGCAGGTAATGAAGATAAGAGACTACAGGAGCCATTTCCTCCGGGAACTAACACCGCTTTATGATGCCATGGAGGCCGAAAGCTTTTTTATAATTGCCCTTGCGGAACTGAAAGGCTGGAAACGTACTGACCTTGCCCTTAATCCTGATGCTGAATTTTCAGAAGCCGAAACCCGTGAGTGGGATGTCGTCCTCGCACAGCTCCAAAAACAGGTCCCTATACAGTATATTTTCAACAAGGCCTATTTTTACGGGCTGGAATTTGAAGTTAACAGGCACACCCTTATTCCACGACCTGAAACAGAGGAACTGGTAGCATGGGTCATTAATGATAATAAAGCTAAAGGAAACAGTAGTATCCTTGATATAGGTACAGGCAGTGGCTGTATTGCCGTTTCGCTGGCTAAAAACCTGCCCCGTGCCACAGTTTCTGCACTTGATGTTTCTGAAGAGGCCCTGGCTGTAGCCATACGTAACGCAACACAAAATGACACAGTAGTTGCCTTCCGGCAGATGGACATCCTTACTGTTGAAGCCCTGCCACAGCAATATGACTGTATTGTATCGAACCCGCCTTATGTACGTGTCCTTGAAAAGGGGCAAATGAAGCGGAACGTACTGGAGTATGAGCCCCACCTGGCTCTTTTTGTTGAAGATAATGATGCACTGCTGTTCTACCGAAAGATTGCACTGTTAGCAAAACAGGCGCTTAATAAAAACGGGACGCTTTACTTCGAGATTAACCAGTACCTAGGCAAGGAAACCGCTGAAATGTTAGAAGGCTATGGCTATACAAACATCATACTGAAGAAAGACATTTACGGGAATGACAGGATGATAGCCAGTAGGCTGGCTTAGCCTTTGTTACAATAACGGTCAAAGCCGAAGCTGCCGTTTTTCAGAAATGCCGCTATAATCCGTCTACTCATACCTGAGGGCCTCGACGGGGTCGAGCTTGGAAGCTTTTACAGCCGGGTAAGAACCCGAAAACAGCGTAACAATAATAATGGTTATAAGCGCTGCCGAAATGGCAAGCCACGGCATAGGGAAGGGTACCCCAAAAATTAAAGAAGCGCCATAACCTGTGAGCAGCCCCAGTAGCAGGCCTACAGCCCCGCCAAGCAGGCTGATGATAAGTGTTTCGGTAAAAAACTGCATGGCTATGGTGCTGCGTTTGGCGCCGAGTGATTTGCGCACGCCAATTTCACGGGTCCTTTCGGTTACAGAAACCAGCATGATGTTCATGAGCGCTATTGAGGATCCAAAAACGGTAATAATGCCTATAACCCAGGCTGCTATGCCCAGGGCTTCGGTTTGCGACAGCAGGGTTTGTATCAGTTCATCACTGCGCTCAATACCAAAATTTTCTTCTTCAACAGGGTTTAGTTTCCTTACCCGCCTCATAGCCAGTATGGCATCATCAACCGCCGGATCCAGAAAATCTTTATTATTAACCATCACCCTGACTTCGTAATCAATGTTTGGCGCTGTAAAAAGTGACCTCGCTACCTGTATAGGTACTATAAGCCTGAGATCCTGTCGGCTTCCGAATGTAGAGCCTTTTTCTTTAAGCACGCCAATCACCCTGAATTTTGCCCCCCGTATGGATACAATTTTATCAATAGGGTTTATATCTTTAAAAAGCCCTTTTTCAAAATCGCTGCCCAAAATGCACACATAATTGTTGTTGCTTATGTCAAAACTGTTAAAGTTCCGCCCTTTGGTAGTTTCAAGCCCTGAATTGGGTAAAAAGTTTTCGTCGGCGCCAAGGATTGTAATTTCAGGGTCCGTTTTCTTACCTTCATGCTTCACCTCTGCATTTCCGGCCGCTGTAAACGAAAGGGACACGGCAGAACCCGGGAAGCCGTATTTATCTTTAAATTCCCTTGCCTGCGGATAGCTGATAATAGGGTTTATCTTGGCTTCATTGCTGTTGCGCCCCAGTTGCTCGGAAAAGTCGTAGCGGCTGATGGTAAATGTATTGGCACCCATCGAGGCAAAATTCCCGGTTACTGTACTCTCCAGCACAGTTACTGCGGCAAGTATGCCTACCAGTGCCCATATGCCGATACCTATAATCAGCACTGTTAATATGGTACGCAGCAGCTGTCCTTTTATGGAGCTGAAGGCAATTTTGGTATTTTCCCTGAACAGGCCTAACATCATTATTTTTTTGATGGCACTAAAATACAATGTTTAGTTTAAAAGTTTACGGTTTAAAGCCGAAAAGTTGGAAAGAGGGTAAAGTCGTTTTTAGGGTGAGATATAAATCTGCAGCCTGAAATCTACAATCTGCAATCTGAAATCCGAATTTCCCAGCGTATATTTGCACTTATAAAAAATAAGCATATACCATGGCACAAAAACCGGGAATACCAAAAGGGACAAGGGATTTTTCACCCGCTGAGGTGGCTAAGCGCCAATATATTATAGCCGTCATAAAACATCATTTTGAGACCTTTGGCTACCAGCCCATTGAAACACCATCTTTTGAAAATTCCGAAACCCTTATGGGAAAATACGGGGAAGAAGGCGACAGGCTTATTTTTAAGATACTGAACAGCGGTGATTATTTTCTATCTACCTCTAAATCAATAGAAGATTTTGCTGTAATTGTTTCGGATCTTCAGATTATAAGAGACAATGCTAAGAATGGATCAATAATAAATTTTAGTAAGCAAAGTGAAATAATAGATATTAAGGAAAGACTCCATATAGGTGACAAGTTAAAGAATATATATATAAGTCTTCTTAATGAAGACACTTTTTGGAATAACATTATTGAGTCTGATAGTGTAGAAGATATTATTAAATCTGGCTTTCTTGACATTGTCTTTGCAGAATTTAGCTCGATTAAACTCACCCCGCAAATTTCTGAAAAAGCCCTTCGCTACGACCTCACGGTGCCATTTGCGCGCTACGTGGTAATGCACCAAAATGAGATTGAATTTCCGTTTAAGCGTTATCAGATACAACCGGTATGGAGGGCTGACCGCCCGCAAAAAGGCCGTTTCCGTGAATTTTACCAGTGCGATGCCGATGTGGTAGGGTCAGCCTCCCTATGGCAGGAGGTAGAGCTGGTACAGCTATATGATAATGTATTTACAGCGCTGGGTCTGGGCGGTGCTGCCATAAAAATCAATAACCGCAAAGTACTTTCGGGCATTGCCGAAGTTATCGGGGCCAAAGATAAACTTATTGACTTTACCGTAGCTTTAGACAAGCTCGATAAAATAGGCGAAGAAGGCGTTAAAAAAGAAATGCTTGAAAAAGGCATTACACAAGAGGCAATTGAAAAAGTGCAGCCATTATTTAATTTTACAGGCAGTGTGGACGAAAAACTGGCAAGGCTGTCCGATCTGCTCGCTACTTCGGAAGAAGGGATGAAGGGGGTGGAAGAGCTGCGTTTTATTTGTGCCAACGTTACTCAGTTAGGCCTTAAAAAGTCAGTGCTTGACCTTGATGTTACCCTGGCACGGGGGCTCAATTACTATACCGGCGCCATTTTTGAAGTTACTGCACCTAAAGGGGTGGTCATGGGTTCCATAGGCGGGGGCGGCAGGTATGACGACCTTACCGGCATATTCGGGCTGAAAAATATGAGTGGTGTTGGTATTTCTTTCGGGCTGGACAGGATTTACCTCGTCCTGGAAGAACTCGGCCTTTTCCCCGGTACAATAACCGAAACCACTAAAGCTTTGTTTCTAAATTTTGGCAATAGGGAAGCCTTATATGCCATGAAAGCCATAGGGAAACTCCGCGAGCGGGGGATAAAAGCAGAACTCTATCCTGATGCCGCTAAAATAGCCAGGCAGTTCCAGTATGCCGATAAGCGGGGCATTCCCTTTGCGGTGCTGGCCGGCGATGCCGAAATGAGCAGTAACACATTTACCCTCAAAAATCTCGTTACCGGCAGCCAGCAGCAGGTGGCTCCTGAGCAGCTTATGCAGGCGCTGCAATAAAAAATCCCGCCTGTTGTGGGCGGGTTTCAAAAAATACATCCAGGTAAGTTATCCCTGCTGCTTACACCACATTAAGGATATTGACTTTGTTTTTCTGGACGCTACCCGTACTGTCCTGAAGGATCTCAATGCCTAAAATTTCAAAAGGGCGCTCAATCTGGTTATTATTGATGTCAAGGTAATCCATAACCAGCTCATCAAAACTGTCCGGGTGCAGCGAAATGGCCACGCTGTCGGTCAGCTCATTTTCAATAATGAAATTCCTGATTCCGTCATAGGTAATTTTATCCATATATAAGGTATTTAGTTCAGGGATAAAAGTACTGTATGAAGGAAAATATTATAACAAGAAAAGCGTTAAATGTTTGAAATTTAACACATTAAAGAATTTTCTGTATAAATTCCTACAGAGGTTTCTTACCGGAATTCTACCAGCCCTCCCGCCGTATCGCCTGATTTTGCTGTGTTATTCACGGCCATGCCCCATGGTACAGCGGGATATTTCTTGCCGAACTCCGCCACGTCACGATCCATTTTATCTGTCACAACAAGCTTCGGAGTGCCCGGCAGAGCAGCGTCATTGTAAGTAATTTCTCCTATATAGCTTATTGTTCCGGCCTTAATATCAAAAGGTATGGCAAATTCCCTGCTAAAATTCACCATCCCGTTGGGTCCTATATGGTTAAGGTAATTGTATTCCGTAAAAGCATATTGGCCGGGTTCGCGCTCAATGACAAACAAGTACGTCTTCCTGTTATTAAAGTCGCCTGTAAAAGCCCTACCGTTGCCTTCGCGGGCTTTGATCATTATTTTGCCGGCGTTTCTTTTCCTAAACTTTTTGTCACCTTTTACAGCGTTATAAAAAAGGCGGTAAATGTCATTCATGGGCTTGTCACCTTCAAAAGTAAGCGTACCTACGGCAATACCCCTCTGCGGTGAAGGAGTAAAATCAGCCGGCAATACATCTTTATTTGCGCTACTGCATGCCACAAGCAACAGTGCCGCTACAAGAGTTTTATACATAAATTTCATAGCATATTTATTTATCCTAAATTACAAATTTTAAAACAAAAATCTACAGGCCAATCTTCATTGGGAGCAGTACCAGGTGGCTTTATTTGCCGTGGCCCGGTCCCGCTCTCGTCTCTATCTCCCCGCCGCAAAAGCGGGCGGCGGGGAGGATGCCGCCTCCATCATCGGGGCTGGAAGCAGGGGCAGGGGCATTACCTGCCGGCACCTTAGCCCTACATCTAAAAAAATAACGGCATCTCCTCTAAATAGTTTAACGTAACCTTACCACTAATTAACATTACCCTATAACTTGTTTATTACCAGTATATTTAATTTTACCAAACAGCTAACTAAAATTATTACTAATTAAAATTTACATCATTATGTCAATCCAGAAAAATGACCATTCAGAAGGCAAAGTAGCAAAAGCTATTGAAAGCCAGACAGCAAAACTTCCGTCAGACACATTCCTTTGGGCCGCCTTAGGCTCTATGGCAGTATCAGCAACGCTGAAAATATTCGGCAAAAACCACACAGCACTATTCGTTGGCCAGTGGGCTGCGCCATTCCTGTTACTGGGAGTTTATAATAAAATAGTAAAAGTGGAAGGCAGCGACCAGGACGACAGCAGCTCAATAAGCCGCTACGCTGAACCCGAAAAAGGCTTCAATGAATAACGATAATGCCAACCGCACAAAACACAACCTGCTGCATGCAGGTTTTTTTTGTGCCTTTCCGGCACCTGTACATAGCACAAGTCACTAACTTTACATCATGAAACAAAGCGCCGGCATATTGCTCTACAGGAAAATTAACCCGGAGCCCGAATATTTTCTGGTGCATCCGGGAGGCCCTTATTTTGTGAAAAAGCACGAAGGCTGGTGGACCATACCCAAAGGAGAGCCCCGGGACGGAGAGCCCTTATTGTCAGCAGCCATTAGGGAATTTCAAGAGGAAACAGGCTTCGCGCCGCCGGGGCCTTACCAGGAGCTGGCGCCAGTCATACAAAAAGGAGGTAAAAAAGTACATGCCTGGGCCTGCGAAGGCAACCCCAATGAAAAAAACATTATCTCAAATACTTTTGAAATCGAATGGCCTCCGCGTTCCGGTAAGCTGAAAACCTTTCCTGAAATTGATAAGGCAGGCTGGTTTACTGCCGGCGAAGCTTTACTACTCATAAACGAAAGCCAGGCTTCATTTATTCATCAACTGCGGCTGCTCTTCGGGTAAGGCCATCACAGTGGCAGGCATTTGCGCTCAATTTATCTGGACAGAATATTTATCAAGGTATTTTTCCAGTAACTTGCCCTGCTTAAAGCTCAGCTTCCATAAAATTTTATTAGTCACGGTATGGCACCACAGTTCCACATAAAAATTATCAATAGCGTACAACAGTTTCTTAACCTCGCCATCCATGCAGGCATCAATCAGCACCCCTTGTTCCCAAAGGATACGGTACTGATCCTCTTCATTCAGTTTCTTATAATCACACAACTTCATACGTCCTAAAATTACAAAAATATCATATCTTCCCATTGCCATGAAGCATAAACTTCAGTAAGGCCATGTTTATTATCCGGAGCAGCCGGCTAAGCGCACTTTTTGTAACCGCACGTCCCGCTTTTCGCTATATCTCCCCGCCGCATAAGCGCGGCGGCGGGGAGGATGCCGCTCCAATCGGGGCTAAAGGGTGAGGGCAGTGTATCCTTTTGGCCCATATAAAGCTTCTCCCTGTCCATGGACAACCTGCATAATTTGCGTTATGCCACAACATATTGCCACTACCACCAGCCAATATTTAAGTATTAATTAGCACATAGTTATAGAAATTTAAGATAACAAAAAACGAACTTGCACAGGTTAATTGCTTAAAACAGAAGAAAATGAAACTGCTACTTTTGATACCAAACCTGGTGCTTATAACAATAGCCGGCTACAATCTGTACCAAACGGTGCATGCTGGCCATATCCAGGCTAATTTTACCCTCCTGCTGCTGCACGCCATGGTGTTGCTGTTGTGCGGAAGTTTTGCGGGGCTTATCATAAAGTCAATGGTTACATTCCGGTATATTGAAACGCGAAGCACAGCACGCGGAAAGGCTTACAATAATGTAACGGTGCAGCAACAGTAAAAAAATTTTATATTTTAAGAAAAGGCCTGTTGTTACAGTAAATTTTTTTTTATTACCTTTAGCCTCATGGTTTTGCCAACTAACGCATAGCGCCTTCAGGTGTTGTGGTTTGTGATAAAACTAGATACTAAACTAAACTTTTTGGGCTGCCTTCGGGCAGCTTTTTTTATATCCCTATACAGGCATTTGTAAAAAACTTTTATTTTTACCGGGTTTAAATGCTCAAAATCATGGCAACAACTACCTGTAAAAACTGTACTACCAATTTTGAAGGGAACTATTGTGTCAACTGTGGGCAGTCGGCACATACGCACGCGATTGACTGGCACTATGTGTGGCACGAGATACAGCATGGGATATTTCATGTAGATAAAGGGCTGCTTTTTACAATCAAAGAACTTACCCTGCGCCCCGGAAGCACTATCAGGCAATTCATTGCCGGCAGGCGCGTTGCTTATTTTAAACCTACAGCCATGGTGATTTTCCTCGCCACGCTATATGGCTTCCTGTATCATTATTTTGAAGTGGACTTAATGTTCCGGCTTTATGATGAACATTCAAAAGAAGCGCACCTGTCCGCAAAGGTACAGGAATGGATAACTTCACATTATACGCTGGTAACCCTTATGATCGTACCGCTTTATGGTATGGTGTCGTATCTGATGTTCAGGAAGAGCCGGTACAATTTTATCGAGCATATGGTGCTGAATACTTTTTTAGCCGGGCAAAAGCTTGTGCTGCATATTTCCCTGCTCCCGCTGCTCTATGCCTGTAAGGACAGCATTTATGCCAACTGGGTGCCTGCATTCTTATTCATTACAGATATAGCGCTTACCTTATGGATTTATATAAGTTTTTTTGACATGTTTTCTGTCCTTTCAAGGGTCATTAGGACATTTCTCAGTTATATCTTTGTAATGCTTTTTGTCACTATAGTGGGAACCATAATAGCTTTAATTCTGTTATTTATGGGATTTATAGTTAACTGATGTCATTGTTTTATAATAAAATCCAGGCAAGTACGGCACATCGGCCGGTACGCGATTTGCTTTGCGCGGAAGTCCTTGGCAATCACCAGTTGTTCCCGGAACTTATGGCGACTGCCCTGAGCATGCAGGATACCAGCCACCACAAGGCCTGCTGGATACTCGAACTGGTTCTGGAAAAAGATTTGGATATGCTCAGGGGCTACCTGCCGCAATTTTGTGATTCGCTGCCTGCATTTACGCACGATGGCGCCATACGTTCCGTATCAAAAATATGCCTGTTTTGTGTGCAGCGGCATATGAGGGACGGAAGTTTCCTCACCGCCAGACAGCTTCAGCAGGTTACAGAAGCCTGCTTTGACTGGCTTATATCAGGTGCTAAAGTAGCCTCAAAAGCTTATGCAATGCGCGCGCTGTACCTGGCCGGTAAAAGCAAAGCCTGGATACACCCTGAACTTGAGGTAATACTTACGCGGGGATTTCCCGAACATTCGCCTGCATATAAAGGTGCCGCTAAAGAAATATTACAAAAAATACACAAAGCATAAAGGCTACTTTTTATACCTGTAGTGGCCGGTAACCTTATACCGGAACAGGCAGTCATCAAGTACTTGCCCATAGCCTACATTATGTACCACCATGTACCTGTTACCTTTTTTCCGGTTTACCACAATACCTATGTGGGGTAGGTTAGCCGGGAGTATCCAGGTAACGATATCGCCCGGCTTGTAATCGGCAGTGTTGTTTGTTACAGGCAGTTTTTTGCCTTTCCTCGTAAAAAAAACCTGCAGGTTTGGCACCCGCCTGTGGTCAATATTAGTATCGGTACTCTTAAGCCTCCATGATTTGGGGTAAACTGCAAAATTAGCTTTCATGTCCTCATGTACTTCTTTTTGCAGGTCAATACCCAGCCTGCGGTAACTGCGTATGACGACATCGGTACAGACGCCCCTGTCTTTGGGTACGTCGCCGTTTGGGTAAGGGATATTGTAATACCTGCTGTCATATACTACAGTATCTTTGGTGACTGACAGCGCGGCATCGGATAGTTTTTCAAAAAAATCCCTATGCGGTATGGCAACAGCATAAATGAATAATAAGGGCGCTATTTTTTTCATCGGCAGGAATTTAGTAAGTAACGCTGCCTTTGCTGTATTAGTATCGGTGGTACAACAGGTTTTTCCTGTTAGCCCCGATAGCAGCGGCATCCTCCCCGCCGCCCGCTTTCGCGGCGGGGAGATAGAGCGAATAGCGGGAAAAAGCTCCCCTAAAAAACTATTATTTTTGGTATGGAGTAAAAATCACCGGGTTTAGCGGGCTAATAGCCATACTTGCCTTTCCACCGGGTTCTTAAAAAATCGCGTGTTGCATTTTCACGGCTGTTGTTGCCGGGGTCATAAAACCGGGTGTCCTTTATTTCTGCCGGAAGGAATTCCTGTTCGGCAAAATTATTTTCAAAATCATGGGCGTATTTGTAGTCGTCTCCATAGCCCAGATCTTTCATCAATGTAGTGGGTGCGTTGCGCAGGTGGAGCGGTACGGGCAGGTCGCCGGTCTGCTTCACGGTTTGCTGTGCATGGTTTATGGCCATGTAGGATGCGTTGCTTTTAGGCGATGTAGCCAGGTATATGGCGCACTGGCTCAATACTATCCGGGCCTCGGGGTAGCCAATGGTACTTACTGCCTGGAAGGTATTGTTGGCCATGATAAGCGCGGTAGGGTTGGCATTCCCTATGTCTTCACTGGCCAGTATAAGCATGCGGCGGGCTATAAACTTCAGGTCTTCCCCGCCTTCAATCATTCTTGCAAGCCAGTACACCGCACCGTTAGGGTCGCTGCCCCGCATGGACTTTATAAAAGCAGAGATAATATCATAGTGCTGTTCGCCTGTTTTATCATAGAGCACCGTGTTTTTCTGGGCCAGCTGCATTACCTTATCATTGGTAATTTCAATGGTGTCGCCATCAGCGGCATTAATAACCAGCTCAAAAATATTAAGCAGTTTTCGGCCGTCGCCACCGGACAACCGTATAAGCGCCTCAGTTTCTTTCAGGCTTATATTTTTAGTTTTTAGTATGCTGTCTGTTTCCAATGCACGGTGCAAAAGTGCTTCCAGGTCTTCTTTTGTAAATGGGTTCAGCACATACACCTGACATCTTGACAATAATGCGGGGATTACTTCAAAACTTGGATTTTCGGTTGTAGCGCCTATAAGTGTTACAATCCCTTTTTCTACCGCAGCCAGTAAAGAATCCTGTT
This sequence comes from Flavobacterium cyanobacteriorum, assembly GCF_002251835.1. Taxonomy (GTDB): domain Bacteria; phylum Bacteroidota; class Bacteroidia; order Flavobacteriales; family Flavobacteriaceae; genus Flavobacterium; species Flavobacterium cyanobacteriorum. Next base: position 2,148 of record NZ_NOXV01000250.1, on the reverse strand, counting down.
GGGATTTGCTGAAGCGGTGTATCTCATCAATAAACAGTATCGGGTTTTTTGCCGTGAAGAGTCCGCCGCTTTGTTTTGCTTTGTCTATCACCTCGCGTACTTCCTTAACACCGGAATTTATAGCGCTAAGCACATAAAAAGGCCTGTTACTTTCCTGGGCCATGATTTGGGCAAGTGTTGTTTTACCCGTACCCGGAGGCCCCCATAGTATCAGTGAAGGGATAATGCCGCGGCCTATCTGGTGCGTGAGGGAGCCGCCGGGCCCTACCAGGTGCTGCTGGCTGATGTATTCTGAAAGGCGCTGTGGCCGTATGCGTTCTGCGAGGGGGGTATCCATACCCGTAAAAGTAAATATTTTGTGCCAAAATAGCAGGTTAAAATTTATGGATAAATTTTTGACGTTCATTCTTACATGATTGATAGCCGTGACAAACATTTTACATTTACACCATCAGTAATACTATGGCCGCTTATGGCTACTTTACTGATATGGGGCGTTTTTTGGGTGGAGGTAAAATATGAAGACCTCACACACTATGGTATTTTCCCGAGGACGCCCGGGGGGCTCAGGGGAGTTCTTTTCAGCCCGTTCCTGCATGGCAGCCTGGAGCACTTGTATAACAACAGTATCCCGCTGTTCCTGCTGATAGCTGCCATGCGCTTTTTTTACCGCAGGCAGGCATTACAGATAATAATTTATGGCATCGTTCTCTCGGGCTTATTTACATGGGCCATCGGCAGGCCTTCCTACCATATAGGGGCCAGCAGCCTCATTTATGTGCTGGTAAGCTTTATTTTCTTTAAAGGCCTGCAGACCGGCTACTACAGGCTGGTAGCCCTGTCATTGCTCATTGCCACTTTTTATGGTGGTATGATATGGTATGTTTTTCCGGGGGTAGAAGACAATATTTCGTGGGAGGGGCACCTGGCAGGGTTCTTTACCGGGCTGTTGTTTTCTGTAATATACAAAACACCTGAATACAGGAAGCCGATAACTTATGCCTGGGAACATCCGGACTTTGACCCAGGCACCGACCCGTTTATGAAACGCTTTGATGAGAACGGCAATTTTGTAAACCCGCCAAAACCGCCAGATATTGAAGTAACCGATGCCGAAGTACTTTCACCGCCGCCGCAGATAAGGATTGTATACAATTACCGTGCTGATAAGCAGGAAGGCGAAAATAATAGGAACAATCCCTGACAGAAGTAGGAATATAACCTAGCTTCGCTGCCTTACGGCTTCATAAAGAAAAGCGCCACAGGCTACCGACACGTTCAGCGATGCTATGCTGCCGAATAGGGGCAGCTTTGCTTTTTCATCTGTAATTTTTAGTACAGAGGGGTTTATTCCCCTGTCTTCAGAGCCCATAATTATAGCAACGGGCTCATTAAGGGACACGTCATAAATAGTATTTTCTGTCTTTTCGGTGGCAGCTACGGTTTTTATGCCGGAACCCTGCAGGTGGAAAATCGCATCTTTTATATGCTCCACTTTACAGATAGGCACATTGAATACGGCCCCGGCTGATGTTTTCACCGTATCGCCGTTCACCGGTGCCGATCCCTGTTTCTGGATGATGATACCATCTACGCCTGTACATTCGGCAGTGCGGATGATAGCACCGAAATTACGGGCATCGCTAAGCTGGTCCAGTATCAGGAACAAAGGTATCTTGCCGCTTTCGGCCACACGCTCCACCAGCGTTTCAAGGTCGTGGAAATGTATTGGGGCAATAGTGGCAACCGCCCCCTGGTGGTTATTTGGGGTAAGGCGGTTCAGCTTCTCCGCAGGCACATAACTGAAATTGACGTTGTTGCCTTTCATCACTTTCATCAGCTCCCGCATCAGTTCGCCCTGTGCGTCCTTCTGCACAAAAACCTTATCAATTTCCCTGCCCGCATGTATAGCTTCAATAATTGCCCTGATACCGAAAATCTGGTGTTCTTTTTCCATGGGGCAAAGATAATAATTCCGGCGCTACCGTTACGGGAGAGATAAAATAATAAAGCCACTCCCGCAGGAATGGCTATATCCGTATATCTTTTTATTATCAGGAGCAGCGGCCTGGGTGCTTCTTTTTTAAGGCCTGGTCCCGCCGTCCGCTATATCTCCCCGCCGCAAAAGCAGGCGGCGGGGAGGATGCC
>NZ_NOXV01000251.1 GCF_002251835.1 Flavobacterium cyanobacteriorum | reverse complement strand
TTTCCGCTTCTTTCATTCAAAACAGACAACTTTATTATATCGAACTCACGTTAAATACAGATTATACTGCTACGGCGCCTTTAATGTGCGGGTGCGGGTCATAATTTTCAAGAGTGAAATCTTCAAATTTAAAATCGAAAATATTTTTAACTTCAGGATTGAGTTTCATGGCTGGAAGTGGCCGCGGCTCACGTGTAAGCTGAAGCTGCAGCTGCTCAATATGGTTGTTGTAAATATGTGCGTCGCCAAAGGTATGTATAAAATCTCCCGGCTGGTAGCCGCACACCTGTGCAATCATCATGGTAAGTAAGGCATAGGAGGCAATATTAAAAGGCACCCCAAGAAAAATATCCGCGCTGCGCTGGTATAACTGGCACGATAATTTTGCCGCTTCGCCTCCGGCAGTGGGGGGGCTCACATAAAACTGGAAGAACGCATGGCATGGCGGGAGCGCCACTTTTCCATTAGCCACATTTTCCGAAAATGATTTTGATGTATCGGGCAGCACACCCGGGTTCCATGCCGAAACAAGCATGCGGCGGCTGTTAGGATTGGTTTGTAAAGTTTCAATCAATTCTGCAATCTGGTCAATTTCTTTGCTATCCCAGTTGCGCCACTGGTGGCCATATACCGGGCCAAGGTTGCCGTTTTCATCAGCCCACTCATCCCATATCTTTACCCCGTTATCGTTAAGGTACTTAATATTGGTGTCACCTTTGAGGAACCACAGAAGCTCATGTATTATCGACTTCAGGTGCAGTTTTTTAGTTGTAACCAGCGGGAAGCCCTCACCCAGGTCAAAACGCATCTGGTAGCCAAATACGCTTATGGTGCCGGTGCCGGTACGGTCACCTTTTTGGTGTCCGTTTTCTAATACATGCTTAACAAGGTCATGATACTGCTTCATTGTGATGGTAGGTTATTTAATTGTTGGTTTTTCGGTTATAAGGCTGTCGATTGTATGATGTCCAGATTTTAAAAATTTAATGCAAAATACATAAAAATGAAAATTCCCCAACCTGGCGGAAAGGGAATTTTTTATAATGTTATCAACGAATTATCAAATCAACTTTCCCGTTTTGATATTTCGTCCCTTATCTTAGCGGCTTTTTCATAATCTTCGTTCTGTACTGCGCCATCAAGCAGTTCATGTAATTCCTGCAGGCTGTACTGGCTGTAACCTTCACCGGAAATAGTTTCAGTACCGGCAAATGCCTGCGGTGCCGATAGCACGTCAGCATGTTCTTCTGCGCCTTCTTTTTCAGGATCAGGACTTATTTTCAGGTATATGCCCGCTTTGTCCAGGATGTTTTTATAAGTAAAAATAGGCGCGTTAAACCGTAACGCAAGGGCTATCGCATCTGAAGTACGGGCATCAATTATTTCTTCGATTTTATCGCGCTCACAGATGATGCTCGAAAAAAAGACTCCGTCAACGAGTTTATGTATAATTACCTGTTTCACGACAATATCAAACCTTTCGGCAAAGTTCCTGAAGAGGTCGTGTGTAAGCGGCCTGGGCGGCTTTATTTCTTTTTCCAGGGCAATAGCGATTGACTGGGCTTCAAAGGCGCCAATGACAATTGGTAGTTTTCGTTCACCGTCCACTTCATTAAGGATAAGCGCATAAGCCCCGTTTTGTGTCTGGCTGTAGGATATTCCTTTAATAGTAAGTTTTACTAAGCTCATATATCTCTTCTGTGTCCAAAAAAAGGCTATCTGAACAAAGATAAACTATCTCCTTCCAGATAGCCCTTTTACGGGCACAATTTATAATAAAATTATGAGTTTTGTGCCTTGAATGCTTTTATTTTTTCTGTCAGTTTTGGCAGTATTTCAAAAGCATCGCCTACAACGCCATAATCGGCTACCTTGAAAAAAGGCGCATCAGCATCGGCATTGATGACAACTTTTACTTTTGATGAATTGATTCCTGCAATATGTTGTATTGCTCCCGATATGCCTACAGCAATATACAGGTTTGATGCCACCGGCTTACCGGTTTGGCCCACGTGTTCGCTGTGAGGCCTCCAGCCGAGGTCACTCACGGGTTTGGAGCAGGCTGTGGCCGCGCCCAGCGCGCCGGCAAGGTCTTCGAGCAGGTACCAGTTTTCAGGGCCTTTAAGGCCACGCCCACCTGATACTACTACTTCAGCATCGGCAATCGTTACTTTTCCGCTTCCCTTTTCTGATGATTCTACTCTAACTGTGAAATCATTATCATTAAGTGAAGGACTGAAATCTTCAATAGTTGCAGCCGCCGCCGATTCTATAAGCCCGAAAGAATTTTTGCCTATGGCAAGTACCTTTGTATCGGTATTTATTTCTGTAAAACTAAAAGCCTTGTTCGAGAAAGCATTCCTTTTTACACGGAAGGGTGAGAGGCTCTCGGGCAGTGCCACTACATTTGAGGCATAGCCGGCCTCAAGCGCAACCGCTACCAGCGGCGCGATATAAAGGCTGTCGGTAGTAGAGGTAAAAAGAACAATTTTAGCACCTTCTTTCACAGCTGCCTGCTTAATGGTGTCGGCAATAGCCTTAGCATTGAATGACGAAAGCTTATCGGATTTTACATTAAGTACTTTATCTACACCATACTGCCCAAGTGGTGCCACATCAGTAGCGTTGATGGTCAGGGCAGTTACAGTGGTTCCGGTTTCTGCAGCTATTTTTTTGCCATAAGAGGCAAGTTCAAATGCTGTTTTTTTAAATTTTCCTTCTACAGATTCAGCATATATTAAGATAGACATAATTTAAATTTTAATTTGTTAATGCATCAATGTAACAATTTATTTGGGAATTGCCAGATTTAAAAAAAATCGGGTTCATTACTTCATCAAATTACTTTTGCTTCGTTATGCAAGAGGTTTACCAGTTCATCAAGGTTGTCAGCACTAATCATTTTTACTGCTGATTTAGGCGCCGGCTTCTCAAATTTCACAGCTTTAGTCTTTGCCTCTGCCGAAACCGGCTCCAGCAAGGTGAGCGCTTTCTGGCGTGCCATCATGATACCGCGCATGTTGGGTATCCTAAGGTCTTTTTCCTCAACCAGGCCTTTTTGCCCTCCTATTACCAGTGGAAGTTTTACTCCAAGTGTTTCTTTACCGCCGTCTATTTCGCGGACTGCTTTGGCTTCAGAACCATTAACTTCAAGTTTTATACATGAATTAACAAAGTCATACCCTAAGATGCCTGCCAGCATTCCCGGAACCATACCGCCATTGTAGTCAAGTGATTCCTTTCCGGCTATAACCAGGTCATACCCTCCGCTTTTTACCACTTCGGCAAGCTGCTTTGCCACAAAATAACCATCAGTAGGCGCAGCATTAACACGTATAGCCTCATCAGCGCCTATAGCGAGCGCCTTCCTTAATGTTGCCTCGGCATCCGGGCCGCCAACATTTACTACGGTGACGCTTGCCCCCTGCTGTTCTTTGAACCATAGTGCCCTTGTAAGGCCAAACTCATCATTAGGGTTTATAACAAACTGAACCCCGTTGGTATCAAACTCACTATCGCCATTGGTAAAGTTGATTTTGGAAGTAGTATCAGGCACATGGCTGATGCAGACTAATATTTTCATTTTTTGTTATTTAAATATTTAATTACTGTAATCACAGGCTACGAAATTAATAATTTAAACTGAAATATAAAAACTATGCATGCATAACACCAAGGGTTTTTTACCCCGACTAAATCGTTTTCGGGCGATACTGAGAAGATTTACTGATTAAACCTGAAATAAAAACAAATTGCCCGTATTGAAAATTAAAATTGGGTAGAGGCTACTGAAGGGTTAATTCTCAGTCGCCAAGCTAATTTGCGGATACAAAGATAACCCCTTTGACTTCCATTTCCCTGATTTCTTCAGAAAGCTGCTCATAAGTGATATTTTCCATAATATAATGTTTAATGCTGTTATAAAATTAAAATGGGACATCATCATCATCCCCGCCAATGTTCATATTGCTGCCAAAAGCTTCATTGGCCGAAGGCAGGTTTTTGGTAATGAAGGCAGCGCTGCTGTCATTCATACTTGATGGCAACTCATCAAAAGGTGAACTGAAATCGTCCAGGTTATCAAATTTACCAAGGCTGCCAATAAATTTCAGCCTTATATTATCGAGCCCGCCGTTACGGTGCTTGGCAACAATAAATTCTGCCTGGCCCTGCGTAGGCGACCTTTCTTCGTCATCCCATTCGTCAATCTTATAGTACTCCGGCCGGTATATGAAAGATACAATGTCGGCATCCTGTTCAATTGCGCCAGATTCCCTGAGGTCTGACAGGAGCGGGCGCTTGCTCGATCCACGCGTTTCAACAGCCCTTGAAAGTTGCGAAAGCGCAATAACAGGCACATTAAGCTCTTTGGCAAGGGCTTTGAGGTTGCGTGATATAGTAGATATTTCCTGCTCACGGTTGCCGGCCCCTTTGCTGTTGCCACCTGCCGTCATCAGCTGCAGGTAGTCGATGATAATGAGCTTAATGCCGTACTGGGAAGATAACCTTCGCGCTTTTGCCCTTAAGTCAAATATTGAAAGTGATGGCGTATCGTCAATATAGAGCGGGGCTTTTTCCAGGTCTTTAACCTTGATGCTCAGCTGTTCCCACTCATGTTTTTCAAGTTTTCCCGTCCGCAGTTTTTCCGATGAAAGCCCCGTCTCGCTGGAGATAAGGCGGGTGATCAGCTGCACGGAAGACATTTCGAGCGAGAAGACTGCCACAGGGTGCTGGAAATCTATGGCAATGTTACGGGCCATGGAGAGTACAAATGCCGTATTGTGTGTAACAGTCATATCTTCTAATAAAAATAACCTGTTACCATCAATTTCAAAGCCATAATAGTCATCTACTTTATCAAACTCTACAGTTATTCCGGTAACTTTCCAGTCAACAACAGCCTTGCCTTCCCTTGCCTGCTTTCTTTTAATTTTTGTAGGGACGATATCTATATTCCCAAATATTCTCAACCTGTAAGCCTCTGCTTCATAGCCTGTAGATTTTATGGAAGCCTTCTTCTTTTTCAAAGATGTCCTGAAACCCAGAGTATCACACAAAAATTTTATTTGCTTTGCAAATTCCTCATTTTTCTGGACAATTTCAAAACAATTAAATTCAGAAGTATAGTAACCATCAGCATCTATAATCCCCGCAAGCAACTCTAAACGATTAACTTTAGAATTTATAAGATAAATCTGGGGTATATGTTTATTATTTATCAGGCCAAGTGCCCTTAGCTCTTGTTGAATATTTAAATAAAATTCTTCTGATAAAGCCTTATTACGTGTTACAATTCCATAGTTATTTGTCCTGTTCTCCTGTGTGTAAGTAACAAGTTCACACTCAAACCTGTCAGCATAGTCCTGCAGGTAAGCTATAACTTCATCATCAGTATTGGTTATTCGCTGGCTATAAGAATGGCCATCACCCAGCCAAAGCCCTAAATAATAAGGTTCAAGTGGAAGTTCTTTCTCAGGAAAATCAACGGCAACTTTATAACCTTTATAATCAGACTTAAACTTATCGCTTTTTTCAATATAGTCTTTTACAGTTATGTTCAGAATATCACCTTTTTTATGCGGCCCCTCATTCCTGCTGCGTTTAAGCGATAAGATATGGCTCTCGTTAACCCTGTAAGATATTGCCTTGTTTTGGTGTACCCAGTACATTTTTTCCCTGCCCCTTGCTATAGATAAAACTCTCCTCGGTGTAGAATCGTCTCCCATGAGTAGATCACCTTCTACAATATCTTCAACGTTTTTAAGATTACCATCAAACATAAGGACTTTAGTACCTTTACCAAGGCATTTACCCATACCCGGCCTGGCCGCAATAATGATAAGGTCGCTGGGCTGCCAGCCTGAAGTGAGCTTGTCCAGGTCATTAAATCCGGTAGCAATACCGCTGAGGCCTTCACGGTTGGCTATTTCCTCAATGCGTTTTTTTGCCTGTATCACCAGGCTTTGCGCTGTTTCAGAGCTTCGTTTTATATTTCCCTGTGTCACTTCATACAGCCTGGACTCAGCCTTATCAAGCAGGTCAAAAACATCGGTCGTTTCGTCATAGGAATCCTCTATAATTTCATTTGATATTTTAATGAGGCAGCGTTGTATATACTTTTGCAGGATAATGCGTGAATGGAACTCAATATGTGCTGATGATGATATCTTCTGGGTAAGCTGTATCAGGTAAAAGTCGCCGCCGGCCAGTTCCAGTTTTGCGTTTTTTTTCAGCTGGGCCGATACGGTAAGGAGGTCTATTGGCTGCGTATCATTAAAGAGCTGTACAATGGCCTCAAATATGTATTTGTGGGCATCTTTATAAAAAGCATCTGGCTGAAGAATATCAATAACTTCATCCACCCCTTTTTTATCAATCATCATGGCGCCAAGCACGGCCTCTTCAAGGTCAAGCGCCTGTGGGGGCAGCTTACCTTTTTCAAGGTTGATAATAGTAGCCTTATCAACTTTCACGGGGTTTATATTCCTGATATTTTCCATATTGCGAATGTACTTAAAATTGTAAAGGGTACGTTAAGCAATTGTTAAGAACCGAGTGTTTATAAGTTGTTGATAAACAACTTATTTTTGTTGAAAAGCCAAAAAAAATCCGAAGCTGCAAGGCTTCGGAGCAGAGATGCCCAAAAGGCCTTTTATTCCTTAAATTCGCCCATTTTGCTATACTTATCCATCCTTTGCGCCACCAGTTCCTCTGTTGATAAGTCTTTTAGTTCATTAAATCCTTTCAGTATGTATTCTTCAACCGTTTTGAAGGTAGTTTCCCTGTCATAATGGGCTCCGCCAAGCGGTTCAGGAATTATATCGTCAATAAGTTTTTGTTTCTTCATGTCATAGGATGTAAGTTTCAGCGCTTCGGCGGCTTGCTCTTTATATTCCCAGCTTCTCCAGAGGATAGATGAACAGGATTCGGGCGATATAACTGAGTACCAGGTGTTTTCCAGCATGTAAACCCTGTCGCCTACGCCAATGCCCAGTGCGCCACCCGACGCGCCTTCGCCCACAATAACGGTAATGATAGGTGTTTTAAGGCGAACCATCTCAAATATGTTGCGTGCTATGGCTTCGCCCTGTCCGCGCTCTTCGGCCTCAAGCCCAGGGTAAGCTCCGGGAGTATCTACAAGGGTTACTACCGGAATGCCAAATTTTTCGGCCATTTTCATAAGCCGGAGGGCTTTGCGGTAGCCTTCAGGGTTAGCCATACCAAAGTTGCGGTATTGCCTTGTTTTGGTATTATATCCCTTCTGCTGGCCTATTATCATGAACGATTGTCCGCCTATTTTGCCCAGGCCGCCTATCATGGCTTTGTCGTCTTTAAAAGCACGGTCACCAAAAAGTTCCAGGAACGTGCCTCTGGTAAGCGCTTTTACGTGGTCCATTGTGTACGGGCGGCTCGGGTGCCTGCTTAACTGTACCCTTTGCCAGGCCGTAAGGTTTTTGTATATCCTTTTTTTAGTCTCTTCGAGTTTTTTTTCTATCTGTTTGCATGTGTTAGACACGTCTACGTCTGATTCCTGGCCTATTATCGTGCATTTATCCAGTTGGTCCTCAAGTTCTTTGATGGGAAGTTCAAAATCCAGATATTCCATACTACTAAGGAGTTTTATGTTTTTTTTAATTTACAAAGATAAAATTTTAAGTGGAGTTAAAAAGCGTTGGTGTTTATTAACTTTTATTTTTTGTATAATCCTTTACTATTCCATTAATTATCACCGTGCAAAGTATTACGGCGGCCCCTGTATAAAACGCCGCACTCATTTTTTCCTTGTCGTCAAATACTATAAGTGCGAGAATTATCCCATAAATAGGTTCCAGGTTGATGGTGAGCATCACGGTATAGGGGCTGAGGAACTTCATTACCTGTACCGAAGCTATGAACGCGTAAGCCGTGCAGAAGGAACCCAACGCAAAAAGCCATAGCCAGTCATCGGCAGAAACGTTAAAAAATGCAGGGGTAAAGCTGCCGGTAAAAAGAAGGTAAACCGAAAAGAAAAACACTCCGCCGAGCAGTTCATAAAAAGAGATAACCGAGGGATTATAGCTTTTGGCAAGTTTGCCGTTTATAATGGCAAAAGAAGCAGATAAAAATGCTGATGCCAGTGCCAGCAGGATTCCATAGAGGTAGTCGCCCTCAAAACTAAAGATGATATACAGGCCGGCAATAACCAGTAGGCCGAAAACTACTTCATACCAGATAATCTTCCTCCCGAAAAAGAAGGGTTCAAGCAGTGAGGTAAAAAAAGCACCTGTGGACATACAGGCTAATGTTACGGAAATATTAGAAACTTTAATCGCCTTAAAAAATGTGAGCCAGTGCAGCGCTATGACCAGGCCAGCTGCCAGTAACGATACCAGTGTTTTACGCGGCAGCGTAAGCGGTATTTTTTTTAAAAAAATAAACAACAGGATAATAGCCACGGCTATAGACATCCGGAACCATACCAGCGGAAGCGCATCAAGGGTGATAAGTGCCCCGAGGACAGCGGTAAAGCCCCACACAAATACAATGAAATGCAGGTGGATATAACTTCTTACGTTATCGCTTGGCATTGCGTAAAAGGTAAATTGCTAAAATCCCGAATACAATATTGGGGAACCAAACAGCTAACAGCGGCGGTATGCTTGACTTTTCGGCCATTGTGCCAAAGATCTTATCAAAGAAAATGAAAGTAAATGCCAGGCCTATACCCATGGCCAGGTTGACTCCCATGCCTCCGCGGCGCTTCATTGACGAAACGGCAACAGCAATAATGGTAAGTATAAATGCAGATACCGGTATACTGTATTTTTTGTAAAGAACTACCAGGTAAGCATTAATGTTCCCTGAACCGCGTTCACGTTCTTTATCTATAAAATCGTTGAGCTGCCCAAGAGTCATTGTCTCCGCAACATATATTGTTGGGGTGAGGTCATCAGGCATGAAATTAAATTTCATTTTTTTTGATTGGGCCCTGATAATTTTATCTTCCCTTTCCCCTACTATACGTTTCACATAGTTGCGGAGGATATACGTACTGTCTGCGCCAATCCATCGTATTGAAGTAGCTCTAATTTTATACTCCAGCTTGTTCCCGTTAAATTTTTCAAAATTGAAATTGTATCCGTCGCCGTAAACATAATTGAAATTGCTTACGTAGATAAATTCATTTTCGCCAATCTGTTTATAAACATCCTGGCTTTTCCTTATTTCCGCATTACGCTTAAGGTAGGTATAGCGGAAATCATTGAAGCCTTTACTTGCCATAGGTACAAAGAAAAAACCCATGAGGAGCGCCAGGATTGAAATAATAGTTGCGCCGATAATATAAGGCCTCAGGAATCTTGAAAATGAAATGCCCGAACTAAGTATGGCTATAATCTCTGTATTATTGGCAAGTTTTGAAGTAAACCATATTACAGAGAGGAACAAAAATATAGGAAACAACAGATTGGCAAAATAGATGGTAAAATCACCATAGTAAGCCATTACCTGCCAAAAAGGTATTTTGTTTTCCAGTATCCTGTTTATCTTTTCGGAAACGTCAATAACAATCCCGATAGGGATGAACAGCAGCAGCATCACGAAAAAAGTAGCCAGGTAACGCTTTAAAATGTATTTGTCAATCAGTTTCATCTTTAGCAATAGTGAAATGTTTGATGTGTTTATTGAATACTGGGTTGTGAGGTGTGAGAAGTTTTACTTCTTATCGCTAATTACGATTGTAGCCTCAAATTTCAATACACATTAATTAAATATATTTACAGCCTCTGGCTCATCTGTTTTACCATTTTTTCTTTCCAGGTATAAAAATCACCTTCTATAATATGTTTCCGTGCCTCGCGCACCAGCCACAGGTAAAAGCCAAGGTTGTGTATGGTGGCAATCTGCTTGCCCAGGTACTCATTGGCCGCAAAAAGATGCCTCAGGTAGGCCTTGGTATATTCGGTATCAACAAAGGTAATGCCCATTTCATCAAGCGGTGAAAAGTCATCCTCCCACTTTTTATTTTTTATGTTGATGGTGCCGTTAGCTGTAAAAAGCATCCCGTTCCTTGCATTTCGCGTAGGCATAACACAGTCAAACATATCAACACCTAACGCGATATTTTCCAGAATATTGACAGGTGTCCCCACACCCATAAGGTAGCGGGGCTTATCTTCAGGTAATATACTACATACTACATCGGTCATGGCATACATTTCTTCTGCCGGCTCGCCTACCGACAGCCCCCCTATAGCATTGCCCTGTGCCCCGGCATTGGCTATATATTCAGCCGACTCTGCCCGCAAATCTTTGTATGTACTGCCCTGTACAATAGGGAAAAAAGTTTGTTCATATCCATACTTATAAGGCACTTTTTCAAGATGGGCAATGCACCGGTCAAGCCAGCGGTGGGTCATGTGCATAGAGCGTTTTGCATAGCGGTAATCGCAGGGGTAAGGCGTACATTCGTCAAAAGCCATAATTATGTCAGCACCTATAGCACGCTGTATCTCCATAACGCTTTCAGGTGAAAAGAAATGGTAAGACCCGTCAATATGGCTTTTAAATTTTACGCCTTCCTCTTTTATTTTCCTGTTGGCTGAAAGCGAATATACCTGGTAGCCGCCACTGTCGGTAAGTATGTTGCGGTCCCAGTTCATAAATTTATGCAGCCCTCCTGCTTTTTCCAGTATATCGGCCTGTGGGCGGAGGTATAAGTGATACGTATTCCCTAATATAATATCAGGGTTTATCTCTTCCTTCAGCTCCCTCTGGTGCACGCCTTTTACCGAAGCTACCGTGCCTACCGGCATGAATATAGGAGTTTGTATGGCGCCGTGATCCGTTGTTATAGTGCCTGCCCTTGCTTTAGACAGGGGGTCTTTAGTAACTAAATCAAATTTCATATCAGGATATTACGCCCGCAAAGATAGTATTTTCAGGATGTAGAATGTTTATTTAAATTAAGATGTATAATCTTTACAATATAAAATGGTTTTTATGTTCAAAGAATTGACGGCTCCTTGCTGTCAAAAGCGGATTATACATTTCCAGACAAAGGCTATGTCTTCAGCTTTTTTTTCCTTGCAGCCGGAAAAAGCACATTGTTGAGTATAAGGCGGTAACCCGGAGAATTAGGATGCAGGTCCAGCACAGTATGAGCGTCGCCAACACGGTGTTGGTAATCTTCGGGGTCGTGGCCACCATAGAAAGTAAACATCCCTTTGCCTCTGGTACCATGAATATATCGCGCCTCACCATTTTGTTTGTTTTCACCCATAACCAGCACATTCGACTTGATTTTATCTGCGGCAAAAGCGGTAGTCTGCCCCATAAAACCTTTTACAAGCTGTGTATGGTTCTGGCAGAGCATGGACGGGATAGGATCCCACTTGGCACTATATTCCATCAGGGTAAAATAATCAAGGTCAGGCGGAACTGAGCGTTTATTAGTAGTATCTATATCAGAAAATTCATATACCATAGGGTTTCGCTCCAGTATAAAATCCCTGAAAGCAAGCGTTTTATTATAGTCTATTTTGGCCTGGTAGTTTGGTTCACCGGGGTCTCCGTCAAACATAGGTTCGCAAATGTCGACTCCTTCTGCAGAAAGTGCAATATCAAAACTGTCTGTTGCCGAACACATGGCAAACATAAACCCGCCACCAATAACAAAATTCCTTATTTTGTTAGCTACCGCCAGCTTTTCCTCGCTTACTTTACTGTAGCCAAGTTTCGCGGCAAGGGCTTCGGCTTCTTTTTTCTGCTCAATGTACCATGGCGCATTGCGGTATGCACCAAAGAACTTGCCATACTGCCCGCTGAAATCTTCATGGTGCAGGTGCAGCCAGTCATAAAGCAGCAGGGCATCGCTTAGTACTTCCTCGTCATATATGGGTGTGAAGGGAATTTCTGCATACGTAAGCACCAGCGTCACGGCATCATCCCACGGCTGTTTCCCCTTTGGTGTGTATACGGCAATTTTAGGCGCTTTTTCCAGCACCACATTTTCCATATTCTGCGACGGGCTGCTTATTTCATCGAGTATGGCACTGGCCTGCCCGTCGCTGAGTATTTCAAAACTTACCCCGCGAATTTTACACTCGCGCCTTACGTCTTCGCTGTCGGGCATCAGGAATGAACCACCCCTGTAGTTTAGCAACCAGCTAACTTTATATTGCCTGTCGAGCGCCCAGTAGGTTATGCCATAAGCTTTCAGGTGGTTCTGCTGGGAGGTTTCGTCCATCGGGAGGAGGATCAAAGATGCCTTAGCCCCCGCTGAGACCAGCAGCACAAATAATAGTGTATATAGCTTTTTCAAAATATAATATTTAAAAGGTAAAGATAGCAAATTCTATACCTGTTATAAAATGGCAATACAGATTTGGATGATTTTACGGGAGACTTTGGCCGGGTGGAAAGTAAAGCCTTATTTTATGGGAATCGGAATACCGGAGGATTTATATAAAAAAATCAATACCACGGTTTATAACTAAAATTTTCCGGGCAATATACCCGCACCTGATATTTTTTTATATTTTCGGCAATATTTTAGGCAATGAAAAATATTTCGCTTTCCGGAATTTGTGAAGAAATAGTCTTCTCTAATTTCTTCAAGAGCCACGCAAAAACATTGCGCAGGTATTTGTTTTATAAATTTGGGAATGAAGACCAGGCAGAGGATGCCACACAGGAAGCTTTTATAAAATTATGGGAAAATTGCGAAAAGGTACCGCTTGAAAAAGCAAAATCATATTTATATACTGTGGCGAACAATACGTCCCTTAACCAGGTGGCGCACCAAAAGGTAGTAGTACAGTATTCAAAAAACTATACCGGTACCGGCAGTACACCCGAAAGCCCTGAATACCTGCTCGAGGAAGAACAATTTAAAATAAAGTTACAAAAAGCCATTGCAGGCCTTTCAGAAGCACAACGAACCGCCTTCCTGCTGCACAGGATAGATGGGAAAAAATACCATGAAATTGCTGAAATACTGGGCATAAGTGTAAAAGCTGTAGAGAAACGCATACATATAGCCCTGGTGGAACTGCGAAAAGAAATTGACAACTTCAGGTAGGGAGTTTTATAGTATAACTGTTATAGAAACAAACCCGAAAGAAAATGCAAGAGGACACTAAATTAGCGCGATGGCTCAATAATGAGATGGACGAGGCGGAACTGAAAGCGTTTGCTGCCACTCCTGAATATGAGACCTACTGTAAAATAAGGGATTATTCAGCGGGGCTTACAGTACCGGACGGTGACCTTGACGGGCTGTATAAAAAAATTATGCTACGCAGGCAAAAGCAGGTTAATAAAATCCGATTATCCGCAATTATACCCCGGATTGCGGCAATACTTGTTATTGCTGTTTGCCTCACCTGGTTTTTCTATATCAACAGGACCATCACACAAATAGCGTCAGCCGGCAAGCGTATAGAATTTGTGTTGCCCGATAAATCTGACGTGTTGCTTAACTCAGGCTCTGAAGTTTCCTTTAAGCCGAACCGATGGGAAAATGAACGTAAAATAGTACTTCGTGGCGAAGCTTTTTTCAAAGTCTCCAAAGGAGAAGTTTTTGATGTGGAAACAGCACTGGGTACGGTTACCGTAGTAGGAACTCAATTTAATGTCAAGGCCAGGGACAATCGCTTTGAGGTAACATGTTTTGAAGGTAAAGTAAAAGTAGTATATCGTTCAGAAATTGTATATTTGTTACAGGGTGAAAGCGTTGCTTTTGAAGACGGCAAAGCTATTGCCATACCTGATAATGATGATATACGCCAGCCGGGCTGGATTACCTTTGAGACTACTTTTACAAGCGAAAGGCCTGAAAATATTATCAGGGAACTCGAGAGGCAGTATAATGTGGCCATTAAGCTGGAAGGTAAGCCTGAAGGGTCTTTGTTTACAGGCACCATACCTATGGACAATATAGATACAGCACTGGAATTTTTAGAAAGCACATATCATTTAAAATCAGAAAAGAAAGGTAATACTATCATACTTTCGTCTGAATGATAATAAGCACAAAGAATTTTTCTTTACTCCTGTTGTTTTGTTTTATCCTTGTACCTGTCTATGGACAGGATGAGTATAAAAACACGGAACTAAAAGAAGTTCTTAGCAGCCTCGAAACTTTACACAATATCCGTTTCAGCTATCTTGACAATGATATACAAGATGTAAAAATAATTGCACCGGACAAAAACCTACCCTTAAAGGTAAAACTACGGTATATTGAAAACCGTACCGGCCTCAGCTATAAAGAATCAGGCGCCAGGTATATAATACTATACCGGGAAACGGGCCAGTCCGTGAGGAGTTTATGTGGCTATGTACTTGATGAAAACAACCTCCCCCTTGAAAATGCCAGTATAACATTTGACAATGAAAAAGTAACCTATACCGGGGCTGACGGATATTTTGAACTCCCTTACCCGCAAACCGGCAATATAGTAGTAGAGCTCGTAGGATTCGAATCAAAAATATTTACGGCAAAAAGCTTTAACGGTGACTGCAAGGCTATCACTTTAAATGGCGGCATCCGAATACTTGATGAAGTAATCGCAGAACGATACCTTACCAGCGGTATTACCAAAAAAAATGGTGTTTTTAGCATTAAGCCAAAAAAATTCGGTATTCTGCCTGGCCTTATTGAACCCGATGTGCTATCAACAATGCAGCAGCTCCCCGGCATTGGCAGTATTGATGAAACACTGTCAAATATTAATGTAAGGGGTGGGACACACGACCAAAACCTTTTTCTCTGGAATGATATCCGCCTCTTCCAGACAGGTCATTTCTTCGGCCTTATTTCTGCCCTCAACCCCAATCCGGCTTATACCATAAAAATCCTGAAAAACGGTACTTCGGCATATTATGGTGAAAGCGTGTCCAGTGTAATTGATATTTCATCGCGTTCTGAAACGATACCTGACAATGCCACAAGCATAGGGAGTAATATGATTAACGCGGATTTCTACACACGGCTTAAAGTTTCGTCCACTGCCAATGTAGAGGTATCGGCAAGGCGCTCTTTTACAGATGTCATCGAGTTGCCTACCTACAGCAAGTATTCCAAAAGGATATTCCAGAATACCGTGGTTACACAACTCAATAATAGTGCAGATGTCAATTACAGGAGTGATAAGGAGTTTTATTTCTATGACTTTACAGGGCAGTACCAGCAGAAAATAGGCAGGAACAACCTGTACATGAACTTTATAGGTATAAAAAACAAGCTTGATTTTACAGAAGGATTTCTGGTGGCCAGAAGTATAAGCAGCCTGAACCAGCTCACGCTGGGTGGCAGTATCGCGTGGCATACCCGGTGGGATGAATACAATACTTCGCAGGTGAGTTTTTATAACTCATATTACAGCCTTGAAAGTGAAAACTTTAATGACAACAACAATTCTGACCTGAAGCAGGATAATATTGTTAATGATAAAGGGTTGAGGTTGTCGCATACTATTATAATTAACCCGGGGCTTAGCCTTAAAAGCGGCTACCAGTTTAACCAGACGAGTATTGAAAACTCAGAACTTGTAAACCGATTGTTCCTGGACGGCTTAAAAACGGTTCTCCGCACCCACGCACTGCTGGCCGAAATGGATTATATCTCAGCTAATGAAGTTGTTGCAGCAACATTTGGCATAAGAGGAAATTATATTGAACAGTTCCATAAGTTCCTGCCAGAACCGCGTATGCAGTTTACTTATAAAATAAGTAACACCTGGAGGCTTGAAGCACTTGGGGAAATAAAAAGCCAGACGGTATCACAGGCAGTGGAGCTGCAGGATGATTTCCTTGGGCTCGAGAAAAGGCGCTGGGTACAGGCCAATAACAGAGATATTCCTGTACAAAAAAGTGCACAGGTTTCTGCAGGATTGAGTTTTAAGGATAAAGGGTGGCTATTTTCGCTGGAGCACTTTTATAAAAATGTCGACGGCATTACCACATCCGGGCAGGCTTTCCAGGACCAGCTTGAAACTGTCCTGGCAACGGGAAACTATTCAGTACAGGGTACCGAAATACTAGTACAAAAAGAATTTAAAGGTTTCTATGCCTGGCTAAGCTATACATGGAACAATAACAACTACAAGTTTGACGATTTTTCGCCTTATAAGTTCCCCAGCAACTTTGAAATAGCCCACACCCTCAACAGCGCCGCCATTTATGAAGTGTATAACTTTAAAATAGCGTTTGGGGCCCGGTGGTTTACCGGAAGGCCGGTTACCACGCCTGTAAGTGTACAGCCGGCAACTGATGGTATGGGCAATAATGTAATATTATACGGTGACCCTAATGCAGATAATATTGAAAATTTTTTCCAGATGAATTTTTCAGCTACCTATACCTGGAAATTTCAAAAGAAAACAACGCTGCAATTAGGGGTTTCTGTCCTTAATCTTTTTAACAGGCAAAATATCATCAACCGTTACTACCGGTATAATACCGATGCACAGGCCATTGAAGTTGTAAATACTTACTCTGTAGAAAGGACGCCAAATGCCCTTATAAAATTATCTTTTTAAAACTGGAAGTAAATAAAAGGTTGTGGCCCGGCTGATGCGGCGGCATAAACAAGCCAGCACACAAGCCCTAACAGTATTCCCTTAGCAGGTACGGGAAGAGCGTCAAAGGCCTTTTTCATCTGTACTGTAAAAGTATCGGGCAGGAAATGCCATATATAACCAATACACATTAAAATGAAAACGTTTTTATAGGCCATGATGATGGTCAGCCACTGCCCCGGGTCAAAGCGTACCCCGCCTATGTTGTAAATAACATCAAGTGCCGTGGTAAAA
This sequence comes from Flavobacterium cyanobacteriorum, assembly GCF_002251835.1. GTDB lineage: Bacteria > Bacteroidota > Bacteroidia > Flavobacteriales > Flavobacteriaceae > Flavobacterium > Flavobacterium cyanobacteriorum. Next base: position 19,432 of record NZ_NOXV01000251.1, on the reverse strand, counting down.
TCTTTGGCACGAAAAAACAGCCAGCAAAAAGCAACAAAGTGAAATGTCATGAATACGGATAAAAACCTCCATACCCTGCTGCCTAATGTCCTTTCGCCACCTTTTACTGTAGGGAAAAACTCCATCCAAAGCTTATGCACCGCCAGGGCAATGCCATGGAGTGCCCCCCATATAATAAACCTCAGGCTGGCACCATGCCATAACCCCCCCAGCAGCATGGTAGTAAGCAGGTTTACGTTAGTGTACATTGTCTTTTCCTTTTCTTTAGACAACAGGAACGTAAGCGAGAACACTACCAGGCTTATAAGGCTTATAATCAGTGGCACATGGCTTACAGGAGCATAACTTATACCCCAAATCACAAGCCCGAAGAAAAACAATGCCGGGAATAAAAATCCTGCAAATGAGCCGTTACGGTTGCCTCCTACCGATATATACAGAAAATCTTTGAGCCATGTGGAAAGTGATATATGCCACCTGCGCCAAAACTCAGTTATGGATGCTGATTTGTAAGGTGTACGAAAGTTGGTTGGCAACTTAAAACCGAGGAGTAATGCTATGCCTATCGCCATATCTGAATATCCGGAAAAATCGCAATAAATCTGAATAGTGTAGCCATAAGCAGCCATCAGGTTTTCAAAAGCGGTATAGCTGTTAGGCGAATCAAATACGCGGTCTACAAAATTTACTGAGATATAATCTGATATTACCGTTTTTTTGATAAGCCCCCCTATGATCAGGAACAGGGCATAGTTGATGTCTTCTTTTGTAACATGAAGTTTAGCATATATCTGCGGCAGGAAATCCTTTGCCCTTACAATAGGCCCGGCAACAAGCTGCGGGAAGAAAGATACGAAGAAAAGGTAGTCGACATAATTTTTGGTGGGCGTGATTTCTTTCCTGTAAATCTCTATAATATAGCTTATAGACTGGAAGGTGTAGAACGATATACCTACCGGAAGTATGACATCATGAAAAGAGAATTTGCCGCCAAAAAGGTCATTATAGTTACCGATTAGGAAATTTGTATATTTAAAATACCCCAGAAAGGTAAGGTTCACAATAACGCTAAACCATAAGTACACTTTTCGTGGCGTATTTCGCTGCTCCCTATACAGGAAATAACCAAGCGTATAATCAACTACTGATGAGAGGAGCAACAACAGGAAATATATTCCGCTTGATTTGTAATAAAAGAAAAGCGAAAAACATATTACATAGACCAGCCTGAGCCTGAATGTATTCCTTGTAAAGATATAGATGGCGTAAAATACCAGGAACAGGCCGAGGAATAACCCTGTATTAAACAGTAAGGGTTCCTTTGGGTTATAGGTAAACCAGTTTTCTAAATCCTGCCATGTTATATGTGGCACTATATCATTAAACATTACTTCCTGTTAGTTTTATAATTTTCAAATGCCCTTAATAAAGCTTCCGCAAAGAGATTGCCCTGTTTTTCGTAACCTTCCTTAGTATAGTGCACCCTGTCTGAAGTTATCATCCCTTCAGCAAAACTTTGTTTCACGCTGTAAGTACCGCCTAATATTGAAAAGAGGTCCCATGAAGCATACTTCATCCTGCTTTCCTGCATCTGCACCTGTTTTGAATATGTACCTGCATATGTGTTCGGGTACTTTTTACGTAGTTGTGATGGTGGTGCCGTCATAACTATGATAGCCGCATCAGGGTTTTTAGCCTTTATATTTTTAATAAACAAATTAAGCTGCTGCACAAATTCTTCATGAGGTATTTTGTCAAATGATTCATTGGTGCCAAAAGATATAATCACCAGGTCAGGCTGGAGGGCAGGCAGTTGCTCAAAAAAAAGCGGGTACCGGTTATAATCTGATGCCTTGGCGCCATTAACCCCAATGCTGTGGTAGAGTATCCCGGGGGTGTCTTTTTCCAGCACCAGGCCGCTAAGGCTATGGTTTTTGACATCCCTTCCGGGCAAGAGGTAGAGCTTTGACAGGGCTTTTTCGCTGTGGTAATAGTGGCAGAGGCTGTCAGCAGTAAGACCCAGGGGAATAAACTCTGAACGCTTTACCGGTGTTACTTCTTTTTGCTCTGTAGGTATTTTAAGTGTTTTACCCGCCCTGATTTTATCATTTGTGAGGCCATTGAGTTTCTTTATAGCCCCTACCGTGACATTATACTTTTCTGCAATAGTGCCAAGAACCTCACCGCTTTTTATTTTATGTACGATTTTTTTTGGCGCTGCTGATTCCAGCGAAATTATTTTAAATGCCGTAGCAACATCAAACGAGGGGACATTGCCCGGAGTAATAATTTTTATAGTATTAAAAGTATAATCCGTGTCGCGTACTTCAAGTTCCAGCGCAAAGTTAGTATCTGATGACAATGCAATACCGCTAAGCCCTATCTCTATACCGTTGGAAGGGTGTATTATGCGGCGGCTTTCCCACTCCGTATTTGATGTAAATCGGACATAGTGCCCACCATTGGTCCGGGCCAGGCGGTGCGGAAAAGTAAACCCTGCCCCGGCATTGCCAAAGCGTTTTTGCAATGTTTCGCGGATACGCTTGGTGAACAGGTCGGCCTGTATGTGCGAATCACCTATATGCACAATATTTACCTTCCCTGCTTTTTGTTCTTCCAGGAGGTATAGCTTTTCAAAAAAAAGCTTCATTGCTGATGTGTTAGTGATAACATTTTCGGTATAAACTACCTCACCATCTTCAATATCCAGAGAATCAGCTATAGGCTGCCCTACTCCTGTCAAAAGAGAGTCGGCCTGTGCCGATGACCGCAAACTCAGCAGCATCAGTATCATTATAAATACCCTAACCCGCATTGGTACTATCTGTTTTAGGGATTATACTGTCTCTTTTAGCTACCGGCTTTTTTAGTGGTACAAAAGGCTTTTCAGCAGGTGGGTGTGTATCTTTTACCTCCCTTAATTTTTTATAAAGTTCATAACCTTCATTAAGCTGATTATATATCAGGCCTGCAATTTTCTTAGAGCCCCTGAAGTTAAAATGCGTGTAATCTTTATTAGCCAGTGGCGGGACTTCTTCGACCCATTTTACCATAGATCCGTTTCCACCCATCAGCATATACAGGTTTACGTATGCCGCATTGGTTTTTATGGCATATCGCTTTTGGGCCTTTGTAAGTGGTACCACTGCCGAATCAGTTTTCATTTTAAGGTCATACTTTGTCCCTTTATCAGCTGTAGATACTACCAGTATGTCTGCGCCGGGGAAACACTGCCTTAAATGCTCCACAACTTTTGCCATGCGTTTTTCGTACCACGTATAGTTATAAGAGCCATAATTAAGCACATTCGTCCCATAATGCAGCACTATAAGGTCATAACCGAGCTTTTCATGAAAGGCTCGCATAACTTTAGGGCTAAAGGTTGCTATCGGCAGCCCTGAATTACCCCTGTTCGAAAAATTATCAACATGCACGCCCCTGCCATCATCAAAATTAAACCCGTAAAAAGGGATGGTATCGGCAGCTATAAAATTAGCTTTTAGCGATTTGACCGCGCCTGGCGTCAGCCTTACTGTATTTAGAGTAGCAGAAGGTGCCAGTGATTTATAAACTGTATCTTTTCCTGTTATAAAGGCAACCCTGCCTTTGCTATTTCCTGATTTACCATAAAAAAGGGTCGGCGCATTGAGCTGGCTTATATGGCGCCATTGAAGCGCCTTATACTTGACCCACACAGGATTTACAGTATCTTTTCTTGTAAAAAATACATGCCCGTTAACCCCAAAAGGCCTTCGTGGCCTTTTTACATTTAGATAGGAAAGGGTTTTCCAATTGGAAGAAAACTTGTGTTCCAGAGTTGTCCTTGAGGGGGCTGACTCTGATGTTATGTTGACAAAGCCTACACCTTCTCCGCCAAAACGTTCCTGCATGCTAGACCGGAGATCTTTCACAATCATGTCGCCATCGGTCATGGAATCCCCAAAGTAAGCTATGCGTACATTACCCTGGCCGGCCTGCTCCAGCTGAAGCAGTTTTTCATAAAATGTTACCAGGTGCTGAAAACCTTTGTAATTTTCATAATCTTCAGCCGGAAATTTAACTCCGCCTGTTTCCTGAAAAACAATTTTGGTATTACTAAGAGTGTCTTTTTCTGTTGTATGCCCATCAGCTTTTACTGCTTCGAGTAAAAGGCTGTCTACCACTACATTCTTAGTCATAGCGGTGTTTTCCGAAAAAATCTTTTTAGGAAGCAAGTGCTTAAACACCATAAGCGAAGCAATGGCAACTGCTACTATGGCATAAGCCTGGAAAAAATACGGTTTATTGGGGTTCACAAAAATTCAGTAATTTTATTTTTTACATACGTTCAGGGACATCAATACCCAGCAGGCCAAAAGCCGACCTTATGGTATCTCCTACTTTTTTTGAAAGCTGTATCCTGAATATCTTTTCATTCATCACTTCACTGCCCAGCACAGGCACGGCCTGGTAGAAGGAGTTGTATTCCTTTACCAGTTCATATACGTAATTTGCCACAAGCGCAGGGCTGTGGCTTTCTGCAGCAGCCTGAATGATTTCAGGGTATTGCGCCACCAGCTTAAGCAGCTCCTTTTCCTTTTCATGCAGGTTCACTTCATCAACGCTCAGGGCTTTAGTGTAGTCAAAATCCGCTTTGCGGATAAGTGACTGTATCCTCGCATAGGTATATTGTATAAAAGGCCCTGTATTTCCGGCAAAATCAACTGATTCTTCCGGGTTGAACAGGATGCGCTTCTTAGGGTCTACCTTCAATATGTAATATTTCAGCGCGCCAAGCCCGATAATCTTGTGCAGCTTCGCCTTTTCCTGATCCGTGTAGCCATCCAGCTTGCCCAGCTCTTCTGAAATGGTTTTGGCAGTGGCGGTCATTTCATCCATAAGGTCATCGGCATCAACCACGGTACCCTCGCGGCTCTTCATCTTTCCGCTTGGCAGGTCAACCATGCCGTAACTCAGGTGGTAAAGGCTCTCCGCCCAGTCAAACCCTAGCTTTTTCAGGATGAGGAACAGCACTTTAAAGTGGTAATCCTGCTCGTTGCCTACCGTATAAACCATACCGCCCACGTCAGGGAAATCCTTAACACGCTGTATGGCTGTACCTATATCCTGCGTCATGTAAACGGCTGTACCATCACTCCTTAATACAATTTTACGATCCAGCCCTTCGGCAGTTAGGTCTATCCATACAGAGCCGTCAGGGTCTTTCTCAAAAACACCTTTGGCAAGGCCCTGCTCTACAACCTCTTTCCCAAGCAGGTAGGTATCACTTTCATAATAGTTCTTATCAAAATCAACGCCTATGGACTTAAAAGTCTGGTCGAAACCTTCATATACCCAGCCGTTCATGGTTTTCCAGAGGCTTACCACCTCCTCGTCGCCGGCCTCCCACTGACGCAGCATTTCCTGGGCTTCCAGAAGTATGGGTGCCTGTTTTTTGGCATCATCTTCGGCCATGCCGTTGTCAACAAGATCGTTTATCTGGCTCTTGTAGGCCTTGTCAAATTCTACATAAAAATGCCCAACCAACTTATCGCCTTTTACATTTTCAGCCTGTGGAGTGGTACCATTGCCAAACTTTTGCCAGGCGAGCATGCTCTTGCAGATATGAATTCCCCTATCATTAATTATCTGTGTCTTATACACTTTTTTACCGGAAGCCTTCAGTATCTCTGCTACGGAATAGCCCAGCAATACATTGCGCACGTGGCCCAAATGCAGGGGCTTATTGGTGTTTGGCGAGGCATACTCAACCATTATGGCCTTACCGCCTTCAGCAGGCGCCACAGTACCAAATGCCTCATCATCTTTAACCCGGTTAAAGAAGTTGATGTAATAGTTACCGGTAACAACAAGGTTAAGGAAGCCCGAAACAACATTAAAGCGCTCCACCTCATCGGTATTAGCCACAAGGTATTCGCCTATCCTGTTTCCTATTTCGGCAGGGGTGCCTTTAACCAGCTTTAAAAGCGGGAAAATTACCATGGTTATATCACCCTCAAATTCCCTTCGCGTAGCCTGGAGCTCTACTTTTTCTAAAGTAATGCCAAACAAAGCTGTAACGGCTTCTTCAATCCGGGAAGTAAGTATTTGTGATAATGCCATGATACATCAAATTTTAAGCGTGCAAAGATAAGCATATTTCGAAACGTTTTGGAACGTAATTTTTCAAAATATGTGTTAATTACAGTTTCCGTAAAACCGCCTCCTGAACGGAGTATCGGTAAAGTTCTTTTTCCAGAGGTATTTTGTAAATGGCTGTAATAAACCTTTGGATATGTTGTGTTATGTTGTCTTATGCTGTGAAATGGCGTTAAACTGCAGGCCGCCTGTGTTGCAGTGCCCTGTTTTGCCCCGGCCAAACCGCTGCGGGTACACCGGCTGCATTGCCGCCCAGTGCCATGACCAAACAAAGCAGTGGGGGCATGTTTTTGATAGTCCTTTTTATATAGGAGTTTATTTTTTCCTGCAAGGTTTAGTAGTACGGTAAATGTGCCGGAGTACTGCAATATCCGGCATTTTAGCGGTGCTAAATAAATTATTTAAGAAATAACGGCCGCTAAATAAAGCCTGCGGGTGTTCACCGGCTTTTACTGCCAGCCCCGATTGAAGCGGCATCCTCCCTGCCGCCGCGCTTATGGCGGCAGGGAGATATAGCTGAAAGCGGGACGTGCGATTGCAAAAGTGCGCTTAGCGGGCTGCTCCAAATAAAAATCCCCCTGCAAGGGATACAGGGGGACTTGTATGTAAATAATAAAATTTCTTAATGTGCAGTGGCCGCACCGGCAGCGGCAATGAGGTTAAGCGCGCTACCCGCCACAAACCAGCCTATCTGGCCTTCATTGTAGCTGTGATTGGCTATAATCGTATCAGTGGTGCCGTTATCATGGATTACCTCTATAGTAATGGGTTTGCCCGGTGCAAATTCTTTAAGGTCCACAAAATTAAATATATCGTTTTCCTGGATCTTGTCGTAGTCTGCTTCATCGTTAAAAGTAAGCGCGAGCATACCCTGTTTTTTGAGGTTGGTTTCATGGATACGTGCAAATGATTTTACAAGTACTACCCTGACACCCAAATGCCTTGGCTCCATAGCAGCATGCTCGCGTGATGACCCTTCGCCGTAGTTATGGTCGCCGACTACTACAGACGGTATTCCGGCTGCTTTATAGGCACGTTGTACGGCAGGCACAGCATCATAGGCACCTGTAAGCTGGTTTTTGACGCTGTTGGTTTTCATGTTGAAGGCATTTACGGCCCCTATGAGCATGTTGTTCGAAATATTATCAAGGTGGCCACGGAAACGAAGCCACGGGCCTGCCATGGAAATATGGTCGGTAGTACATTTCCCGAATGCTTTTATCAGCAGCCTGGCACCTGTAATATTTTGGCCATTCCATGGCTCAAAGGGGGCAAGGAGCTGCAGGCGCTCTGATGCAGGGCTTACTACTACCTGTACTTTAGAGCCGTCTTCGGCGGGAGCCTGATAGCCGGCATCTTCTACCGAAAATCCTTTTGGAGGTAGTTCCCAGCCAGTTGGTTCGTCAAGCATTACTTCTTCGCCGTCTTCATTAATGAGCTTATCTGTCATCGGGTTAAAGCCCAGGTCACCTGCGATGGCAAGGGCTGTTACCAGCTCGGGGGAACCTACAAATGCCAGCGTATTAGGGTTACCGTCAGCCCGTTTGCTGAAGTTGCGGTTAAAAGAGTGTACAATGGTGTTGCGTTCTTCTTTTTCGGCACCTTCCCTGTCCCACATGCCTATACAGGGGCCGCAGGCATTGGCAAATACGGTGGCACCGATATTATCAAATGTATTAATAAAGCCATCGCGCTCAATAGTGTAGCGTACCAGCTCTGAACCCGGGGTGATGGTAAATTTAGATTTAGGTTTCAGTTTTTTGGCCACTGCCTGCTTTGCAAGCGACTCAGAGCGTGAAATATCTTCGTAAGAAGAGTTGGTACATGAACCAATGAGGCCAACTTCAATATTTAGCGGCCAGTCATTTTTGATGGCTTCTTCCCTCATTTTAGAGATTGGGGTTGCCAGATCCGGTGTGAAAGGCCCGTTGAGGTGCGGCTCAAGCTCTGACAGGTTGATTTCTATCAGCTGGTCAAAATACTGCTCCGGGTTGGCATAAACCTCAGGGTCAGCAGTAAGGTATGGAGCCATTGCTGCTGCTGCATCGGCCACATCGGCACGGTTGGTACCGCGAAGGTATCGGTCCATACTTTCATCATATCCGAAAGTGGAAGTGGTAGCGCCTACTTCGGCACCCATATTACATATAGTGGCCTTGCCGGTGCATGACATAGCCCTGGCGCCTTCTCCAAAATATTCAATAATAGCACCAGTACCGCCTTTTACAGTAAGTATGCCGGCTACTTTAAGTATAACATCTTTAGGCGCTGTCCAGCCTGAGAGTTTTCCTGTAAGCTTGACACCTATAAGTTTAGGAAATTTAAGTTCCCAAGCCATACCGCTCATCACATCAACGGCATCAGCCCCGCCCACACCGATGGCAACCATTCCCAATCCGCCGGCATTTACGGTGTGCGAGTCGGTGCCTATCATCATACCGCCGGGGAACGCATAGTTTTCCAGCACCACCTGGTGGATGATACCCGCTCCGGGTTTCCAGAACCCTATACCATATTTATTAGAAATAGAAGAAAGGAAATCAAATACTTCATTGCTTTGTTCTTTGGCACGCTTAAGGTCGGCCTTTGCGTCAATTTTAGCCTGTATAAGGTGGTCGCAGTGTACAGTAGTGGGTACGGCAACCTTGCTCTTGCCCGCATGCATAAACTGCAGGAGCGCCATTTGCGCGGTAGCGTCCTGGCAGGCTACCCTGTCGGGGGCAAAATCAACATAATCTTTACCTCTTGTGAAAGCACGGGTTGGGGTTCCGTCCCACAGGTGTGAATATAAAATCTTTTCAGAAAGTGTAAGAGGGCGGCCTACAAGTCCGCGTGCCTTATCTACACGCTCAGCCATACTTCCGTACACCTTTTTAATCATTTCAATATCAAAAGCCATAGTAAGTGTTTTTTATGTTCGTTTGTAAAAAAGTCCGTAAATTTACTCAATCTTAAACTAACTAAAAAATTTTTAGGGATTCTTTAGTTTCAGCCAATATTTATTTATAAACATTCTATTTTACTGCAAATAATACAACAAATTTAAGTTTTTAAACCCTTTGTTTAGAAATTATCAAAATTTGATTTTTATATTGCGAAATTCAAAATATTTAAAGGCGTAAAATAAAAAAACCACTCCCGAGGCAGGAAGTGGCTTGTTCTGTGGCTTTACTTATCAGTAGGTTATAGTCAGGACATTTTCTTTATAATCTTCTTTCGATTTTAAAGATTTGTAAATCATGCCGGCAGACATGGCAAGCGCGGGAATAAAAATTCCGAAGCCAAATACCAGTATCAGCACCGCATCGACTTCAACAGATTTGAAACTATTAAATTCGCATACTGTACTTCCCATCATATACAGTGAAGATAGGCCTATGATGTTGCCATAGATAAATCCCATTATGCGGTTTTGATAGATAATCTGGATGAACATAAGCCATACTACTAAGATGGCAAAATAATTTTTGTGGCCACTGGCAGCATAATTTTCTACTGCCCAGAAAATTCCCAAACCTATAAAATAAAGTTCAGGAGCATAACGCAATATCTTTTTCATAGTTTATTTGGATGTAAGGTAAATATATAACACAAAAACATCCAAAAAATTATACACAATAAAAAATATTGACAATCTTTTTAACATGAATTTGCGTTTATTACAGTTTATATACATTAAGCCCAATGGCATAACCATATACTTTACCTTTATCATCCCTGTAAATCCTAATTTTATTACAGGCTCGCCCAAGGTCAGTTTTTTGCCATGTGGTGCCACCATCCTTAGTTTCATATCCTGAATTCATAGTGCCTACAAAACCGTGGTTTTCATCGATAAATCCGATACCAAATTCACGGGCTGTATTATCTTCAACCAGATTTATTTCTTTCCAGGTGTTGCCGCCATCGGTTGTTTTGGCAAGCCGTTGCTGTTTTACATTGGTATCCGGATTGTAAGACTGTATAGTAACATACCCTGTTTGCCTTGTAGGGAATGCTACTTTCCATGTTGTTTCGTAGGGGCGGGATGACTGGTATACTTTTTTCCATGTTTTGCCACCATCAGCCGTTTGGAGTATCAATGCGTTGGACTGCGTCACATCAGCATTACTTGCTGCGCATACAAAGCCTTCATTTTTATTAAACATTTTTATATCAAACAGCATTTTGCAGTCAGCGTCCATACTTTGTGATGCCCAGGTTTTGCCCCCGTCATGCGATACGATTATAGCCGCAGGGCTGCCAACCCTTCCCACACCATAGAGATGGTACTTATAATCAATCTGCCCATGGTTTATATACTGCTCCTTTACAACATCTATAGCACACAGTCCCTTTACATAAGGCCCTTTGTACGCTACCGGCGCCCACGTTTTACCACCGTCTTTTGTACCATAAAGCGGAATAGTGTCTGTAACATTCGGAAAATAATCAGTGCCCACATTCCCTATGAACCCCGTGTTTTTATCAATGAAGGCTACAGTCCTGAAAAAAGTGCCTTTCTTCTCAAATTGTTTATGCCAGGTGGTTCCCCCATCGGAAGTGTGGTACAAGGCCCCGAAGCCGTTAACGTACCAGCCCGTGTTTTCATCTATGAAGGTAATATCATCCTGCTTTCCGGGATAAGGTTCGGTTGTCAACTTTTTCCATACGGTTTCCTGTGCCAGCATAGAAAGCGGCAGTAATGCAAAGAGGTAGAATAGTTTTTTCATTATTATTATAATTTTACTTTAACTATTAGTACCAGGACTGCGTGTGAATGTTACAGTAAGTTTACAACTACAAACCGGAAATTTTGATAATAAAAAAAAGCTGTTACTTAAAACAGCTTTTTTACTATCATTTCTTCGGTTATACCTTCGGCATCGGCCCGGTAATTTTTAATGATACGGTGGCGGAGTATCCCTGTGGCTACCGCCAGCACATCTTCTATATCTGGCGAATATTTTCCATGAAGCGCGGCGTTCGCTTTGGCACCCAGTATGAGGTTTTGTGAAGCTCTTGGGCCTGCTCCCCAGTCCAGGTATGTTTTTATGTAATCATTGCTGAGTGGATTGCCGGGGCGCGTTTTGCTTACCAGCCCGACCGCATACTCTACCACATTGTCAGCAACAGGTATCCTGCGGATAAGATGCTGGAAATTTAATATTTCCTCAGCAGTAAACAGTGGGTTGATTGTATTGCTGGTATCGGCAGTGGTACTTTTAACCACCTGTACTTCTTCGGCAAATGAAGGATAATCGAGTTTTATGGCAAACATAAAGCGGTCAAGCTGGGCTTCCGGCAACGGGTAAGTACCTTCCTGCTCTATAGGGTTTTGTGTAGCAAGCACAAAATACGGGAGGGAAAGTTTGTGGTGATGCCCTGCAATGGTTACTGCTTTTTCCTGCATGGCTTCAAGAAGCGCGGCCTGAGTTTTTGGCGGCGTACGGTTAATTTCGTCCGCAAGGATAATATTTGAAAATACAGGGCCTTTGATAAACCTGAACTGCCTGTTCTCGTCCAGTATTTCGCTGCCCAGTATATCGGAAGGCATCAAATCGGGGGTAAACTGTATCCGCTTGAAATCAAGGCCCAGTGCCTGTGATATGGTATTTACCATAAGTGTTTTGGCGAGTCCCGGAACACCTACCAGCAGCGCATGCCCCCCTGCAAAAATACTGAGTACGATCTGCCCTATTACTTCGTCCTGGCCAATAATTACTTTTGCTATTTCGTGTTTAAGTGCTTTTTGTTTTTCTACTAATTGCTGTATAGCTGCTACGTCTGACATAGATAAATTAGAATGATTGATGATTAAAAGTAAAGCCAAGGAAAATTCCTTAGCTTCAAACTTAAAAATATTTTTGTTGTTAACCTAAATTTATTTTACCCAGTGGTTGGCAAATGTACACGCCCTGTAATCGCCGTTTACCTTAATATAAGTATCTTTAATTTTTTCCTCATTCCATTTAGACAGGGTTTTTTTCTGCTTTTCCTTAAGTGCAAGTTCCTTAATTTTAAGATAATCTTTGGCGTAGTCGGCTACGTGTTCATCGTACCGGTTAGTAACCATCATAATTTTATAATGCTTGCCGGTACGGGATTCATCAACCAGTATGGGGCGCGAAACTTCATTATCTTTTAAATCAGAAATATCATTGTAAAGCGAGGGATCCATTTTGGTGAGTTCAAACCTTGTACCGAAGGTGCGTGGGTTTATGAGCAGCCCGCCGCTGTTTTTGGTTTCTTTTTCATCTGATTCGGACCTGGCGGCATCAGCAAATGTTATCTCTCCCGCTGCTATCCTGCTCCTTATCTTCTCTATCTTTTCTTTGGCTTTTTTCAGGGCTTCATTACTGACTTTAGGCGTCATCAATATGTGCCTTACATCGAGTTCCTGTCCCCTGACCTTTTCAACATATATGATGTGGTAACCGTATTCGGTTTCAAAAGGCTCTGAAATCTGCCCTTCTTCAGTACTGAAAGCAACATCCTTAAATTCTTTAACTAAAGGCGCTTTACGGTTCATTTTGATATACCCTCCGCTGGATCGAGAGCCGGGATCTTCTGAATATAATACGGCTTTACTGTAAAAACTGGCGCCTTCCTGCACCTCCCGCTTTATTTCCCGTAACCTGTCAATAACAGCCTGCTTTTCTGCCTGGGAGACTTCCGGCTTAATGACTATCTGCGCCACTTCCATTTCAGCCCCAAAAACAGGCAGTTCGTCCTTTTTAAATTGCGCATAAAACTGCCTCACTTCTTCCGGCGTTATCTGTACATCATCAATAATTTTCTTCTGCATCTGTTCGGTCAGCTTCTGGTTCTTTATCATTTCAAAAAGTTCTGCTCGGAAAGCTTCGAGGCTTTTCTTTTTAAAATATTTTACCACTTTGTCCACTGAACCCAGGTTTTCAACAAAATAGTCAATCTGCCTGTTCATGGTTTCATTTACATCAGCATCCGTAACTACTATACTATCCTGTATTGCCTGGTGGGCATAGAGTTTATCTTCCATTAGTTTACCTAAAAGGTCACAGCGTGTTACATCTTTGGTAGGTATGTTTTGTGCCTGCAGTTCCTTATACATAAGGTCTATGTCCGAATCCAGCACTACATAATCGCCCACTACTGCCACGACGCCATCAACTTTCACACGGCCTTTGGCAGAGACAGGCTTCACAGTATCCTGTTTTGTTTCCTTTATTATTTCCTGCGCAGCGGCTGTGCCGGCAGCAAAAAAAACAAAAGTAAAAAACAGGGTTATCCTGCTATTTATAGACTTCATATTTATCATTTTTAATTGCATCATCCGTTATTTCTTTTTCAAATTTCTTTATTAACTCCAGTTTCCTGTTATTTATTATGAGTTGCGCCAGGGTTGGCTTTATGTACTCATATGGTGACACCTGGTTTTTATCGAGGACTTTTGAGACCTTGACCAGATAAACATCCAGTGAGTCAGTATGCTGGTATGATATACCACTGCTAATATACCTGTCCCTGTTTTCAGGATTGATAAAAGGCAGCTTCCGGTACACTTCATTAATTTCTACCCATGTAGTATCATTGAATGCGTATCCTTTAAACTGTATGGCCATGTCATTTAGCGCTTTCAGGTCGGCTTTGCGGCTACTGAGGAACCTGCTCCTTACAGTCGTATACCTCGGATGGTCTTTGGCAAGGCGGATATATCTCAGCTTTACAAGCAGCCCGGTATTCCTGAAGTTTTCCTTATTACTGTTATAATATTTTTTCAGTTCCTGTTCGCTGACAGTTGTGTCTACACTCCGTTTTACTATTTCTTCGAGGTAGGCCCTGGTAAAAAGATCTGCTCTGTACTGGTTTACCAGGCTATTATACTCTTCCTGCTTTTCTTTGTTCAGGTTTACCTCAGCGGCATCATAGAGTAGTTTTTGGGATGCCCAGCGATCAATATAGGATTTTACCATTGCTATACTGTCCTGTTTAGATGTCCCGGGTGGCACAAGCCCTTTTAGATCTTCGCTGTAAAGATAGTAATTGTTCACTCTTGCTATGGCGCCAGTTTCAGGTACGGTTTCTTTCCCGCATGAGAAAGACAGTGCGGCTACAGCAAACAATATACCTCTTCTGAACATTAACGGTTAAGTTGTTTTTTTATATTCTCGAAAACATCTTTATTAACCTGTACATTAAACTCCTGCTTCAGGTTGCCTACCCAGTTGCTTTCCAGGTATTGCTGGTAATCATTAATTACCCGGCCTTTGGTCTCTTCAAAAGTTTTAGGCCCTTTTGGCAATACTTTCTTTACCCTGATAACATAGTAATACCCGCCTTCTTTAATTATATCTGTGAGCCCTTCCTGCCATTTCTGCTGCTTTGGCAGGGCATTGCTTTCCTGCTCAAATGTGCCTGACTTTTCCATGACTTCAACTTTACCTTCTTTGTTCAGCTTCTGCTTTATGACTTCAGCATTCTTACCCTGTTTAAGTAGTTTACGTGCCTGTTTTATTACATCTTCTTTTGTAGATGAATACACATCAGCCTCTACCCTGTCTTTCCACTGGTAATTATCTTTGTGGGCTTTATAATAATTTTCAAGCCCAAGCGTATCGGTTTTGGCTTTTTCCCATATTTCTTTTTCCATAAGGTCGAACAGCAGCAGGCCATCGCGGTATTCTTCCATTACTATGGCAAATTCAGGAAACTCAGCTTCAAGATTTTCATTATAATAGAGGTTTAGCTGGTCATCCCTAAACTGGTTAAAGAGTACTTCCGCAAGCCTTGCCACCGGTTTAGTGGTAAGTTCCATACGCTGTTGCGCGGCTACATAATCAAGATAGGTTTGGGCCGATAGCTTTTTATGATTATTGATGGTTAAAATAGTTTCATCAAAACCCTCTTTAGGAGCTTTCCAGGTCTGGGAATAAATATTATTATCAATAACTTTTACCGCATTGGCATAAGCCTTAGCTTCTTTTTTAACGGTATATTTTTTTCTGAGTTTTTCATTGAGTGAAGCGGTTATCAGCCTTGAGCGGTCGTCGCGGCGAATCCTGTTCTCAAAATCAGCCTGTACATCAGCCTGTGGCTTCACGCCATGTTTTTCAACCAGCTTTACAATATGCCACCCAAATTGCGTCTGGAAGGGAGCTGTTATATCTCCCGGCTTTTGCAGTGCAAAGGCAGCATCTTCAAACTCTACTGCGCTAAGCTCGCCAGACCCAAACCTGGCTAGCTGCCCGCCATTAGCGGCAGATGATTTGTCTTGTGAAAACTGGGTTGCAAGGCTTGAGAAATCTTCGCCCTGCTTGAGTTTCTGGTAAATATCGTTGATGGTTTCCCTGGCTTTTTCTTCTGCCTGCGTATCACCTTCTTTAGGCTTCATAATCATAATATGTGCCACGGTAATTTCGCCACGGTTATCCCTCATGTCATTTACTTTTATAAGATGATAGCCGAAACGCGTGCGTACCGGTTTTGAAATCTGCCCCATAGGAGTTTTGTAAGCACCTGTCTCAAAAGGGTATACCATGCGAAATACCGAAAAATATCCCAGGTCACCTTTGTTTTCCTTTGCTGAAGGATCCTCAGAAAACTGCGCAGCCAAGGCTCCGAAATCTTCACCGGCCAGCGCCTTTTTGCGAATATCTATAATTTTATTGTATGCTTTCAGCGTATCGGACGGGAGCGCATTTTCATCAACAAGCACTAAGATGTGCTGCGCCTTTATCTCTTTTAGTGAGCGGGTATAGGCCTCATCTATAAGCTCTTTGGTAACTTTGGTATCTGTGAGGTAATTACGCGATAGCTGGTTGCGGTAGCTTTTTAGTTCAGCCTTATACTGTGCCCCTTCCTGCAGCCCAAGTTTATAAGCTTTGTTAACCTTTAGCTTATAACCAATAAAAAGGTCCAGGTAGTTATTTAAATCTTTCTGAGAGTCATCCTTTACAAGGTCGAGGTTTTTGTTATAAACCCTGATAAACTCATCAGTATAATACGGTTTACCATCAATTGTGAAAAGTACTTCTTTTTTGGCCTGCTGGGCAAAAGAAGCCGCTAAAATAAATAAAGAGATACCTAAAAGAGCCTGTTTTAATTTCATTATGTAATTATAGCTTTTTAATACTGGTTAACTAAACGGTGATGGCAACCAAAAAGTATAGCCGCACCATTAAATTTGCAATCAACAAAAGTAACAATTCATTAAGATATTGCAAGATTAATATTTGGTTATTTCTATACAGGGGGATTGGTAACAGGATACTGATAAATATACCCGGTTTTATGCAGAGAATCTTTTCGCGCCTTTACATTATGAGAATATAAAACCTGCCAGCTTATTTTTTCACTATAATAAATTCACTCCTACGGTTTAGCTGGTGTTGCGCCTCGGTACATGGCACGCCATTGCCGCAGCCGTTCAGCAGGCGGGTTTCGCCATAACCAGTAACGCTTTCTATACGTTGGGGATCTATATTTTTAGAAAGAATATAATTATATGTGGCTTTTGCACGGTTTTGTGAAAGCGTAATGTTATAATCATCGGAAGCACGGGAATCTGTATGGGATTCAATTTTTATAACCATAACCGGAAAGCGCTTCAGGACATCCACTACTTTATCCAGTTCAGCGGCGGCCTGTGGCGTAATGTTATATTTATCAAGGTCAAAATAAATTGGGTTTATGGCGATTTTTTCAACACCTTCTTCTTTTTTAATCAGGTCTGTATACATTTTAACCTTAAGGTCGAGCTTAAGCCCCCCCGGTTGTAGTGGGGTAGCAACTTCTGTTTTTTCAATAGCAAAATCTTCAGCTGTTACCGCTATGGTAATTGTAGCATCGCATAGCAGCGCAAGCACATAAAAACCGCCGGCATCAGTCTCCGCTGACGCTAGAACACGCCCGTCGGTTCCCATACCCGTTACTTTAGCACCCTTAACCGTCTGTGATGTTTTTTGATGTATTACATAGCCCGTAACCTGCTGCACGCAGGGTTTTTCTTTTGTAAAATAATAAATATCATCATCGCCCATACCGCCGTTACGGTTCGAGGAGAAGTAACCGTAACTGCCATCATCTGACAGTGTAAGCGCAAAATCATCCCCATTACTATTCATGGGAACGCCTTCATTTTGAGGCTCTGTAAAGGATTCTCCCGCAATCTCGCTTTTAAAGATATCAAGCCCTCCCAGTCCATAATGCCCTTCCGACGCAAAGTAAAGCGCTTCATCATTTACAAAAGGAAACATTTCTTTAAATGGGGTATTAATAACAGGGCCTAAATTCAACGGCTTCCCAAAAGTACCATCAGGCATTACCGCAACTTTATAAATATCAGTTTCACCATAACCGCCCGGCATGTCCGATACAAAGTACAGCCACCGGCCGTCCTTAGAGAGTGCGGGCTGTGCCACGGAGTAGTCAATGCTGTTAAAAGGCAGCGCCTTTACCTCCCGCAGGTAATCCCCCTGCGGCTGTCCGTAAAAAATGCCAAGGTTGTTTGTGCCTGCCTTGCTGTTATGCAGTTTTCCGCTGCTCTTCACAATATTGGCACTGTAATACATGATGTGCAGGTCAGGCGAAAAGGCTGCAACAGCGTTGTGGTAATTAATCTGGCTTTTAGCCACAAACTTCTTGGGGTTTATAAGCATGCCATCAGCCTCATTCCTGTCTGCTACATAAAGTTCGAGGTAAGGCTGCATGTTATATTGATATGTCTTGCCGCCCATCTGCAGGGTATCTTTTGAAGAACAAAATACCGTTTTGCTACCATAAAATGCCGTGCCAAAGTCCGATTTATCGGTATTTACGGTTGCCACATTAGTTACTTTGGAAACCGGGCGGAGCGTACAGATGCTGTCAAGGTATTTCTTTTGCCTGTGGTACCGATCAAGCTGTCCCGGATTATTTGCCAGGCGCCCCTCCATGAGCCTGTCAGCCTCCTGGTATTGCTTTTGTATGCGTAATGACTGGATATATCGGTTAAAATGTACATCATCAAGCGTTATTTTTTGGTACGCTGCGGCGGCCTTGCCATAATCCCGTGTAAAATAGTAAGCATCTGCCATGTTCAGCAGGCTTTTGCCTTGTGGCTTTTCACTTTTGGCTTTTTTAAAATATTCTTCATATGCTTTCGCCGCGGCTACATATGCCATTTCATCAAACAGCTTTTCTGCCTGCTTGAGCTTTTGCTGTCCGTTGGCAACGCTGCAACATATAAGTGTAATATAGATGAATTTTGCTTTCATGGTTTAAAAGAATCTTGGCGACTTTACACGCTTTGCTTTAGGCCACAGGTTAAACCTCAGTATAATCTCATGCGAACCATTGTTATATTTTTGCAACTCAGTTACCGTATAGTCATAAGAATATCCTGCAAATATATTTTGGGTAAACTGGAAGCCGGCCAGTGCAGATACAGAATCATCCCAGCGGTATGAAGCGCCCAGTGTTACCTTCTCCTGGAGCAGGAAATTAGCAGAAAAATCCACTGTTACTGGCGCGCCCGATACAATTTTTGCCAGTATTGCAGGCTTGCATTTAATGTCATCCGCAAGGTCAAAAACATAGCCGGTGATAATATAATAATGTTGCCTGCTGGCAATGGCATCTTCCTGTATATCATCATAATAATCGTTCCTGATGAAATTGGGTACTGATACCCCCGCATACCATTTATCGGTATAATAATACGCTCCCGCGCCTACAGTAGGGTTTATTTTATTGTTGATATTAGTATTCAGCAGCGGGTCGGCACCCTGGAAGAAACGGCCGCGGCTCCACTCAATATTAAGTACCCGTACGCCGCCCTTCATTCCAAAAGCGAGCCTGCCTGCCTTACCTATAAATAAAGTGTACGAAACATTCCCGTCAACATAAAACTCATCCGAGGGCCCCAGCCTGTCATTCACCGCGCTCAACCCCACACCTATTTTTCCATTATGCACCGGTGAATGGATACTGAAAGCCTGCGTAACCGGTGCGCCGTCAATCCCTACCCACTGAGAGCGATGCAGCAATGTAGCTTCAAGCCCTGGTGTGGAGCCGGTATAACCCGGATTTACGGTAAGGGTATTGTACATGTATTGTGTATATTGCGGTTCCTGCTGGGCATGTGCCGTATAGCACCACAGCACAAGCAACAGCTGTAAATATGTAGGGTATGTAATTTTCATTTCATAGCAAATGCTTATAAACAGCAAGTGTAAAAATAGCATTTTCAGTAATATTACCGCCATGTAGTAATACTTTATGATCTATTTTTTTTGGAGCTTTTTCCTGCTGTACGCTATATCTCCCCGCCGCAAAAGCAGGCGGCGGGGAGGAT
>NZ_NOXV01000257.1 GCF_002251835.1 Flavobacterium cyanobacteriorum | reverse complement strand
CAACCCTTTTTTATTTAACAAATAAGTTTAAACCACTTCATTATATTAATCATATCGGGCATTAAAGTGTTCCATCCATTTTCCCTGTACCTTCATTACCTGCTCGATAACGTCCCTGACGCAGCCCTGCCCGCCATTAATGTGCGAAATGTATTTGCTTATGGCTTTGATTTCCGGCGCGGCATCTTGTGGGCAGGCAGGAAGGCCTACCCGCTGCATCACATGAAAATCGGGGATATCATCGCCCATATATAACACCTGTTCCGGCTTTATATTATAAATATCGGTAAATTCGTTAAAGGTTTCTACTTTATTGGGTACACCAAGGTAAATATCTGTTATTCCGAGGTTTCTCAGGCGTATACGCACTCCTTCGTTTTTACCGCCTGAAATGATGCAAACCGTATAGCCATTTTCCACGGCGGCTTTCATGGCATAGCCATCGCGTATGTGCATCTTACGGAGCATTTCACCATCGGGGGCAACATGTATGGTACCGTCGGTCAAAACCCCATCCACATCAAATACAAATGTGGTGATATTGTTCAGTATTTCTTTATAGCTTTCCGCCATATAACTGTATTGATTGTGTTAGTAGAGTATAAATTTTTTTCAGGTTTTCTTCCTTAAGAAAATCCATGTGTTTCTCCAGGGTAAGAGTATCATTTCTCAAGGCAGGCCCTGTCTGCGCTTCTCCTGGGGCCAGCAATTTGATTTTATCTGCGGTTTCCAGTATCAGTGGTTTTAGTATATCAAAAGGTATGTTATTTTCAAGGCAGATATCCATGCCTATTTTATATAAATGATTGGTAAAATTACTTACAAAAACAGCGGCTACATGAAGGGCCCTACGCTGTAGGGAATCGATACGGTACACGCTGCCTGAAACCGCTGAAGCAAGCCGATAAAGAAGTTTATAATCTTCATCGTTTTCACTTTCTATGCAAAAAGGGACTGTAGTAAAATCAACTTGTTTTGTCTTTGAAAATGTCTGCAGCGGATAAAACACCCCCCGGCGGTTCGTGCCGCATAATACTCCCATGGGCATACTTCCGGAGGTATGTACTACAAGCCTGTCCCTGAATGGAAGCGCTCCAGACACTCCGGCTACCGCATTGTCAGTAACAGCAATAATGTAAACATCAGCTTCGGCAAGGCCCGTATATGTACTGGTTATATTATCCTCAGGGAGTAAATGCTCAAGCGCGCTTGTATTCCTTGCAAAAGCCTGCACCAGTTCTATACCTGAGGCAGCTTTATAAACCGAAATAAGATGCTGCGCCACATTACCGGAACCAAGTACCACTACTTTTATCATTTGGCTAAATTATTAAAAAATGCCAGTATTAAGAAATTAATAATGGCATTGATTATGAGAGCTCAGGCTTATTCTTTTATCCACGTATTATCTGTAATGTCGATATCGGGCAATAAACGTTTAGGGTCAATCTCAAGAGCACGTATTTTTTTTGTAGATATAAGAAGGTAATCCCATTCATTACCACGCTGCCATATTTCCACAGGCAGCGCGCGGGTCTCTATGGTATCATCCTCATATACGACTTTGAATACTACAGGCATAGGTATCCCGCCTTTATTAATAAACGTGATGGTGGCGGAGTTACCGTTATCTTTAACTTTTGTTATACCAAGGTCTATGTTTTCATTTCCAAGGAACCATCCCCTCCAGAACCAGTTAAGGTTTTCGCCTGTACCATTTTCCATGGCATTAAAAAAATCGCTCGGCTGCGGATGCTTATATGCCCAGTTTCTGATATACGCCCTGAAAGCATTGTCAAAACGTTCGGGACCCAGTATATATTCCCGTAAGATAATCAGTCCGGTTGCCGGTTTATAGTAAGCTGTAAAGGCAAGGTTGACAGGTTTTGCCACATCAGGATAAGTAGCAATACTTTCCCTGCCTTTCCACTTAAACCATTGCACCCGGTTGCGGCTCTTGGCGATGTCAGTAGGGTATTCGCCATTGTTAAAATTCAGGGTGCTGTAGTAATTGATAAAGGTATTAAAGCCCTCATCCATCCAGGCATGGCGCCTTTCGTTAGAGCCAACAATCATAGGGAACCAGTTGTGCCCGAATTCATGGTCCGTAACATCCCAAAGGTCTGCGCCGGCGCTTCTGGCGCTGCAAAAGGATACACCCGGATATTCCATACCCCCTACATTCGAGGCCACATTAACAGCGTTAGGGTAGGGATACACAAACCATTTATCAGAGTAGTACTCTATTGAGGCTTTGGTATATTCTGTAGAACGGCCCCAGGCTTTATTGCCCGCTACTTCAGTATTGTAAACAGAATGTGCCATAGCTTTTTTTCCACCCGGAAGATTGATGCGTGCCGCATCCCATACAAAAGCTTTTGATGCCGCAAAAGCTACATCTCGCGTGTTTTTCATCCGGAAGTGCCATGTGAGTTTTCCATTCTGAACAGGCCTTGTAACAGTCGCATTACCTGCTTCTTCAGGTGTTATTATAAATACGGTCTTATCACTTCCTGCAGCCTGCCCAAGCCGGCCCAGTTGTGTTTTGGTAAGTACCTCTTTGGCATTGACAAGTTCGCCTGACCCGGCAACTATATAATCATAAGGTGCGGTAATCTTGTAGTCAAAATCGCCATACTCAAGGTAAAATTCGCCGGCACCCAGGTACGGTTCGGTGTTCCACCCGTTTACATCGTCATATACTGCCGCTTTAGGATACCATTGTGCTATGCTGTATATTGTGCCTTTTTCGGTTTCCAGCTGGCCCATACGGTCCATGCCTTCGTCAGGAATTTTAAATTCAAACTCCATTGAAATTGTTGCTTTGCCGCCTTTAGGGGCTATTGGGCTGTTTAGAAATACCTGCATTCGCGTGTCATTAATCAGGTATTTTGATTCGCTTTTACCTTGGGTTTTGGCCAACACATTGGTAATAGTAAAGCCGCCATCTGTATTGCCATCATACCGGCTTCCGGCAGGGGGAGTGGTAAGTGTTCCCCTGGAGGTTTCAGTAAAGCGGTTTTGCTCCAGGTACATCCAAATATAATTTAAAGCATCGGGGCTGTTGTTTATGTAGGTCATGGACAGCCTGCCTTTTATGGTTCTTGTTTTTTCGTCAAGTTCCGCTTCAATGGCATAGTTAGCCCTGTTTTGCCAGTATTCCGGCCCCGGCACACCTGATGCTGAGCGGTAGGTGTTGCCGCGCCTGTACATGACATCATCAAATAACGACTGGTTGTTTTTGGTCACTTCCTGGCTCCATACCGAAACACTAATTCCAAGGAGAATTATTATTTTATATGATTTTTTTAAAATAAAATCTGTCATTGTTGTAAAATTTATCTGCTTCAAATATAATTGACTTAGCCTTATAATTAAACGAATGTTATAATTTATTTTCTGCTGTAAAGTTTAATCCTGTAAACAGGTTTTTTACGGGGACTTTTAAGTATTTTTGCATGAATTTAAATACAAGGTTCCGTACTCATGGAAAAAATACTATCGTTCTTTTCTTCAACGCGCTTAATGGCTGTACTTTTCCTGCTTTTTGCCCTGGCAATGGGAATAGGCACATTTGTAGAAGATGCCTATAATACCGATACGGCGCGCCTGTATATTTATAATGCAAAATGGTTTGAGGCCATTATGCTGCTTTTTGTTATTAACTTTATAGGGAATATAAAAAGGTACCAGCTGCACAAACGGGAAAAATGGGCCACCCTGCTGCTTCATTTGTCATTTATTCTTATTATCATCGGGGCATTTGTTACCCGCTACATCAGCTATGAAGGCATGATGCCTATAAGGGAAGGCGAAAGCTCAAGCCACTTTTATTCTGACAAAGCTTACTTAACCGTAATGGTTGACGGTGATTATAAAGGACAGGTAATGCGACGCACGTTTGAGAAACCGCTACTGCTTTCACCAATAGCCGATAACGATTTTACCATCAGTAATAGCTTCAATGATATTCCTTTTGAAGTTTCTTTCAAAGAGTATATCATGGGGGCTAAAGAAGTAATAAAGCAGGATGACAAAGGCGTACATTACATAAAGCTGGTTGAGGCAGGAGACGGAGGCCGCCACGAGCATTACCTGAAAGAAGGCGAGGTGCAGAATATCCATAACATTCTCTTTGCTTTCAATAAGCCTACCGCAGGCGCTATCAGTATTATTAAGCAAGGCGATAGTTATACCATACAGTCTCCTTTTGAAGGGAATTACATGCGTATGGCTGACCAGAAGCAGGGAACTGTTGCCAAAGATGCGCCACAGCCGCTTATGTTCCGCTCCCTCTATACCATGGCAGGCACCCGTTTCGTTTTTCCTGAACCTGCTATAAAAGGTATTATAACCTACAAATCGAATAATGACTATAAAACTAAAGATGACGCTGCACTTACCGTTACGGTAAGATCTGAGGGGAGGGAAAAGGAAGTTACACTGCTGGGCGGAAAAGGTAAAATGGGCATACCACAATCCTTTAAGCTCGGCAGCCTTGAATATACGCTGATTTACGGGAGCAAAACATACGAGCTGCCTTTTGCCATAAAGCTAAATGATTTTATTGCCGAAAAATATCCCGGTACAGAGTCAAGCTATTCTTCTTTTGAAAGCAAGGTTACCGTGCAGGATAAAGAGCAGGGCAAAACTTTTGATACCCGTATTTATATGAACAATGTGCTTGATTACCGTGGTTACCGCTTTTTCCAGGCTGGGTTCGACCCTGATGAGCTTGGGACAAAGCTGTCGGTTAATCATGATTTTTGGGGTACATGGATTACCTATGTAGGTTATTTCCTGCTATACATTGGCCTTATGGCTATACTTTTTGATAAAAATACACGTTTTGGCGACCTGAAACGAAAACTGGAAGCTATCAAACAGAAAAAAGCAAAACTGGTTGCTGTTACAGCCTTATTCTTCAGCATGGGCGCTTTTGCGCAAAGCCATGTACACCAGAAGCCTACGGAGCGGCAGCTTGATTCTATAATACTGAAATACAAGGTTGATGATGCCCATGCGGCTAAATTTGGCCGTATCATCATACAGGATGCCGGTGGGCGTATGAAGCCGGTAAATACGTTCTCCTCGGAATTATTAAGGAAAGTAAGCAAGAGCGACACGTATAAAGGTATGAATGCCGACCAGGTTTTTATATCCATGACAATGTTTGACCAGGTTTGGTATAACGTACCCATAATATACCTAAAAAGGGGTAATGACAGCCTGAGGAAAATAGCAGGGCTGGATAAGCAGGTAAAATATGCCTCGCTGGCAGATTTTTTTGATAAAGCAGGAAATTATAAGCTGGGCAGGCTGCTGGAGGAGGCTTACAGGGAGCCTGTGCCAAACCAGTTCCAGAAGGATTTTATGGATATAGATAAGCGTATCAACCTGTTATATTCGGCGCTTACGGGGCAGATACTTAAAGTGTACCCCATACCGGGCGATATGAACAACAAGTGGGTGGCTTACCCTGAAATTGAGGCGCTAAAAAATGAAGAGCTTAACCGCATTAAGAATGTTATGCCCGCATATTTCCAGGAGCTGGCCAATGCCACGCAGAATAAGGATTATAAACTTGCTGACAGCTTTTTGGAAGGGCTTACCAATTACCAGAAAAAATATGGCGCTGAAGTAATGCCTCATAAAGATAAGGTTGAAGCTGAAATTTTATATAACAAGTATGACATTTTCAAAAAGCTGTTCTCATATTATATGTATGCGGGGCTCTTGATGATTCTTTTTGTTATTATCAAAATATTCAACAACCGTAGGGGGATAAGAATCGCTGTCAATGCCATGCATATTATTATAAGTTTACTGTTTCTGCTTCATACAGCGGGACTTATTACACGCTGGTACATATCGGGCCACGCGCCATGGAGCAATGCTTATGAATCAGTAATATATGTAGGATGGGCTACTATGTTTTTCGGCCTTGCATTTGGCAGGAAATCACAGCTTACAGTTGCGTCAACTGCTTTTGTAGCTTCAATAATACTTATGGTTGCCCACTGGAACTGGACCGACCCAGAAATCGCAAATCTGCAACCTGTACTTAACTCCTATTGGCTGATGATACATGTAGCAGTTATTGTAGGTAGTTATGGGCCTTTTGCATTAGGCATGATACTTGGCCTTGTAGCCATGATACTCATGATAATGACAAACAGCAGCAACAAGCAGAAAATGGAGCTTAATATAAAAGAGATAACTTATATTAATGAAATGGCGCTTACCGTTGGCCTGGTTATGCTTACCATAGGCAACTTCCTGGGCGGGCAGTGGGCTAACGAAAGCTGGGGGCGCTACTGGGGCTGGGACCCTAAAGAAACCTGGGCCCTTGTAAGTATAATGGTTTATGCCTTTGTTATACACATGCGTTTTGTACCGGCATTAAGGGGCACCTGGATATACAATTTCTTTAGTGTGCTGGCTTTTGCCGCTATCCTTATGACATATTTTGGCGTAAACTTTTATCTTACGGGCCTGCACTCTTATGCTCAGGGTGAAAAGGCCACACCTGCCTATTTTTATTATATGACAGCGGGTGTATTTATAATAGGTGCATTTGCCTATTTTAAATACCGCAAATACTTAAAGAAAGCAAAATAACAACAGTCAGTAACATTGACTTTTTGTTCATAGTAACAGTTTGTGTAATTTTATTATAAATTAAATCATATGAAGAAATTAGTAATCCTTATGAGCGGCCTTATGCTCATGATAAGCTGCCAAAACCAGGCGCAAACAAAAGCTAAAACAGCTAAACCCACACAAAAGCCAGAAAACATGTCAGTACAAAACATTTATCAGTTCAAAGTGAAAGACCTTTATGGCAAAGAGTTTGATTTTGCAACACTTAAGGGCAAAAAGGTTATTATTGTGAACACGGCATCAAAGTGCGGATTAACACCACAATACAAAGATCTTGAGGCACTTTACAAAGAGTATAAGGATAAGGGTGTTGTTGTAGTTGGTTTCCCGTCTAATGATTTTGCAGGGCAGGAACCCGGTACTAATGAAGAGATCGCCGCTTTTTGTGAGCGCAACTATGGCGTAACCTTCCCTATGATGGGCAAAGTTACTGTTAAAGGCAAAGATAAAGCTGCCATATACGAGTTCCTTACCCAGAAAAGCAAAAACGGGCTGCAGGACAGTGAAGTGGAGTGGAACTTCCAGAAATACCTGATAAATGAAAAAGGCCAGCTTGAGAAAGTGGTAAGCCCAAGGACACTTCCTGGCGACCAGGAAATCATTGACTGGATCAATTCATAGTCAATGCACAACAGGCCTATGGCCAAAATTGTTATCAGATGATCTATCCTAAAATACCTTTGGCCCAAAGCATAATCCTAATATGCAGGGCCAAAGGAATTAAACATGTTGTTATCTCTCCCGGTTCCCGTAATGCACCGCTTACTATTGGCTTTGCCAATAATAATTATTTTAACTGTTACAGTATTGCCGATGAGCGCTGTGCCGCCTTTTTTGCCCTTGGTATAGCCCAGCAGTTAAAAGCGCCTGTGGCGGTTGTTTGTACCTCGGGCTCTGCGTTGCTTAACTATTACCCGGCTGTGGCTGAAGCTTTCTACAGTCAGATTCCTCTTGTTGTTATTTCAGCCGACAGGCCACATGATAAAATTGACATTGGAGACGGCCAGACTATAAGGCAGGAAAACGTCTATGCCAATCATATACTGTATAATGCCAACCTGCTCGAGGAAGCATCACCTGAAAATGACAGGAAGATAAATGAGGCTATAGATACTGCTTCTGCGTTGCGGGGGCCTGTGCACATTAATGCACCTTTTGAAGAGCCGCTTTATGAAACAGTAAATGAGGCATTGGTAACCCCCCTTATAACGCAAAAGCCACCGGCTGAAGCAATGGCTGAAGATATTGAGTCCCTTAAGCAGCTGTGGGGTTCTGCAGCTAAAAAGCTTGTTCTGGCAGGGTCTGACTATCCCGGCATAATTTCGGGTGAGGTAAAGCAAATGCTGGCTGAAGACCCGTCGGTAGTGGTAATGACAGAAACAATATCTAATTTACATCATCCCTCATTTATAAGCAATATCGATACAATCATTACGCCCTTCACCCCTGATGACTTTCAGGCCTGGCAGCCTGATATACTTATCACTTTTGGGGGAATGATAATTTCCAAGCGTGTAAAATCGTGGCTGCGCAGCTACAGGCCGGCCCGGCACTGGCATATTGACACATTACGGGCCTATGATACTTTTGGCGCACTTACAAAACATATTTTAGCACAGCCAGACGATATTTTTACCAAGCTTTATGAGGCACCTGTGAAAAAAAGCGATTACAGAGAAGTGGCCTTAAAGCTGAAAGCTGAAAGGAATGAAAAACATCTGGAATATCTGGCAAAAATACCTTTCTCTGATTTTAAGGCTTTTGAAATTATACTTCCTGCACTTCCTGATGGCTGCCAGTTACAGGTAAGCAACAGTTCGCCTATACGCTATGTGCAGCTTTTTGAGAATAAACCCACTATTGAAGTATTTTGTAACCGCGGCACCAGCGGGATTGACGGAAGCACGTCTACAGCTATTGGAGCAGCGGCAGGTAGTGGAAAACCTACGGTGCTTATAACAGGCGATATAAGCTTTTTTTATGACAGCAATGCCTTGTGGAACAACTACATCCCGAATAATTTTAAAATAATTATTATCAATAACAGGGGCGGAGGCATCTTCAGGATACTGCCAGGACATAACGAAACACCCGTTTTCAATACCTATTTTGAAACCATGCATCATCTGGACGCAAGGTATCTCGCAGAAATGTATGGTTTTAAATATTATGCGGCTGATAACGAAATCAGGCTGAAAGACCAGTTGCAGGTACTTTTTTCAGAAAATAATTCTCCTGCAATATTGGAAGTTTTTACACCTACAACAGAAAATGACAGGATATTGCTGCAATATTTCAGGGAGCTAGTTTAACATTACTCATATTTAAGCTTATCTTCATAGTACTGTAGCATCATTGTTTACTAACTTTGCTGCCTAAAATATTTTTCATGATTGCATTAGGCAAATACAATACCCTGAGAATTGCCAGGGAAACCCAGGTAGGCCTTTATTTAACAGACGGGCAGGAGGATATACTTTTGCCTAATAAATATGTTCCTGCCAGGTATGAAATAGGAGAGGAGATCATGGTTTTTGTATATCTTGACCATGAGGAAAGGCCTGTGGCAACCACACTGGAGCCGTTAATATACCTTCACGAATTTGCTCTTTTAAAAGTAAATTATACCAATAAATTCGGTGCTTTTTTAGACTGGGGCCTTGAAAAAGACCTTTTTGTGCCTTTCAGGGAACAGGCAAGGCCTATGGAACAGGGCAGGCGTTACTTAGTGTATATGTACCTGGACCCGCAAACCAACAGGCTAGTGGCATCAAGTAAGATAAACCAGTTCCTCAGCAATGACAATCTTACGGTTAAAGAAGGTGATGAAGCTGACCTTATTGTATCGCATATTACAGAACTAGGTATAAATGTGATTATAAATGAGCAGCATAAAGGGCTGGTGTATAAAGATGAAGTGTATGATGATTTGAGAACCGGTGACCGGATTACTGGGTATATCAAGCAGATTAGGGAAGACAATAAAATTGATGTCTCTGTTTATAAAACCGGCGTTGATGCCATTGAACCCAATGCCTCTAAAATACTTGATGAACTGAAAGCTAATAGCGGCTTTTTAAGGCTTCATGATAATAGCCATCCCGAGGATATAAAGACTGTCCTTAAAATGAGCAAGAAGAGTTTTAAAAAAGCCGTCGGCCTTTTGTACAGGCAGAGGCTAATTGAAATAAAAGACGATGGTATTTACCTGAATCATAACAGGTAAATCACTTTATCCAAAATACCGTCATGGCACGCTTTGGTATATAACAAAGCGTGTTTTACTTTTATATACCAAAGTACACATTTCTGCATTTTTAATCCTGATTATAAACTTTTCCAGGGAAAAGTATGATTAAAAAAAAGTGCAAAATTTTATATTATCCTTAACAAAATATTAACATAACGTATAATGACTGATATTAATTGAGTCTATTGAATAATTATCTATAAAATAATTAAAAATTAAGTTAATATATAAAGTTATTACAATGGTGAGTATCTTTAACTACTATTTAAAATAATTTATATATGAACCAAAACTACCAAATTTTGGATACGGGCTTGTCTGTCTGTACCAAATCCTGTGTGCGTGCCCGGGAGGCATCCGCAGGAAATGTTGGTTTCACGTTTCCACCAGGGCGAAGTCAGCTCTCAACGGGCAAAGTGAAACACTGGGCTTATGCCGCACTTGTTTTATTTTTATTAACTTTTAGTACACAGTTTAGCTATGCACAGGCAGTGTCCGGCTATTCTTTTGCAACCGGAACTTCAGGTACGCTTGATCCTATGTCAGGTTCAGCGCAGCTTGTAGCTTCAGCAAGTGATGACGGTGTCTCTGCTGTAACTTCGATTGGTTTTACGTTTAACTACGCCGGCACTAACTACACCCAGTTTTCTGCAAACGCCAATGGTTTGGTCAGGCTTGGGGCTACAGTTGTTACAGATCAGTGGACTAATAGTGCTGCTAACGCTGCTACTGCCTCCCCTGTTATAATGCCTTACTGGGATGATTTGCATACAGGGACAAATGCGGGAGGCGGAAGGGTTCATACAGTACTCATTGGTACCGCCCCTAACAGGATTCGTATCATTGAATGGTTCGTTACTGTTCCACGTTCTTCATCTGCCGCCGCTAATGCACGTTTTCAGGCATGGCTATATGAAACTACAAATGTAGTTCAGTTTGTTTATGGCAATGGTATGGTAATCAATTCAACTAATAGTGGTGCCACCATTGGTCTTGCAACAAGCGCTACCGTGTTTAATACTGTTGTTGCTGCTACCAACACTGCATCGAGTACAGTATTTACAACTAATAATACAGATGCAATTACTGCGGGAAGGACCTATACCTTTACGCCGCCTGTACAATGTTCAGGAACGCCTGTTGCGGGAACTATTCCGGCATCATTTGGAGTCTGTTCGGGTGGTACACCACCTGCTGTTACAGCTACTGGCGTTTCAAATGATCTGGGCATCACTTACCAGTGGGAAGAATCTGATGACAACGGTGTTGCTGATGCGTGGGCTAATGCTGTTGGAGGCACAGGTGCAACTACTACCACCTACACACCACCAGCACTTAGCAGCAACCGCTTCTATAGGCTTCGGGTAACCTGTACCAACTCATCGCAAATAGCTTATACGAGTGCTGTACAGTATTCAGTAACTGTTTGTACTTATGATGTTGCCCGTAATACAGGGGTTACTTATAACTCAATAATGGCTACAGGTAATACGTTTACCTGGAGTACAACATCATCAACCCCAGCTGTTAACTCATCCTGGCAAACCGATGAAAATACAAGTACACAGGTAACATTCCCTTTTCCATTTACCTACAGGGGAACGAGTGTTACAGGTTTCCGCGCCCATGTTAACGGTTTTGTAACTTTGAGCAATGCGGCACTTTCATCACATTCGGCTTTTACGACTGGTATTGGTAGTACCGGTACCTGGAAAAGTGTAATCGCACCTTTTTGGGCTGACCTTGTTACACCGGGTAACCCCAATACTGTGGCTTCATTACAGGCATCTAATGCACCTATAAAATATGCTGTTAGTGGAGTTTCCCCTAACAGGGTGCTCACTATAGAGTGGGCAGGTATGGAAGTTTTCCAAAATGCAGGCCCTAACCTTAATTTCCAGGTTAAGTTCTATGAAACATCAAATAATATTGAGTTTGTTTATGGAACTATGGAAGGATTTAACGGAACATTAAACACCACATATAGCTATGCTACAGGCTTAAATGGCGAGAACATAGTTACAGCAAATGCAAGTAACCTTACTTCACAGCAGCTGGCAAATACGAGGAGTTTTGCAGCAACCGCTGTAAATAACCTTAACGTTCCGCCACAATGTAATACAAGTTTATTGTTTACGCCCGGAACCTATACTGCCTATGTACCACCGGCCTCAACTATTCCGGTAAATAACGACCCGGCAGGCGCTATTGCGCTTAGTTTAAACGTAGGCCCATGTACATCATACTGTAATACATATTACAATACATCGGGCGCTACAGCAACTACAGGTATAACTGCCTGTACTGCTACTACACCCGGTAGTGCAGATGATGATGTTTGGTTCCAGTTTGTAGCTACAGACCCTAATATAACAATCCAGGCATTTGGTGGTGGCGGATATGACGCTGTTCTACAACTGTTCAGTGATGCAGGTACAACTTCAGTAGCCTGTTCAAATGCTTTTGGAAACGGCTTAACAGAGACCATAAGTGCCACAGGTTTAACTCCGGGGCAAACGTATTATGTAAGGGTTTACCATGCAAGTTCTGGTAATGGTACCACCCCACTTATTTCAATATGTGCAAGCACGCTGGTACCGCCTCCGTCAAATAATGACCCATGTGGCGCTGTGGCGCTGACACCAAGCGGAACAACATGTACGCCGTATACTGATTCAATGTTACCAAGTACCACAAGTATATTAAATGCTACCACTACTACTAGTAATGGTGTTGTAGCCCCTACTTGTACCGGTGCAGCAACAAATGTTAATGATGTTTGGTTCAAGTTTACTGCAACATCTACTACTCACGGCGCAACCGTTACTGCTGTTCCGGGCTTTGATGTTGCTGTTCAGGCTTATTCAATAACTTCAGGTTCCTGCAACGGAAATGATTTGGTATTAAATCCTATTAGTTGTATTAATAATGGTTCTACAGGAATTACTGAACAGGTGATTTTTACAACAGTAGCAGGACAGGAATACTATGTAAGGGTTTACAGGCATCCATCAGGAACAAGCGGAAACCCTGTTGATAACAGCCAATTCTCTATTTGTATATTTAGCCCTGTACCTTCTTGTACAACTAACTCTTCTCCGGCTAACGCAGCTACAGGAACAAGTTTAACACCTACATTGAACTGGGCATCAGCACAATACGCAACAAGTTATGATATTTATTTAGGGACACAGTCAGGACCAACAACATTACTGACAAATGTTACTACTACATCATATACCCTTACAGCAGGCCAGGCGTTAAATGGCCTTACCCAATATTTTTGGTATGTAGTGCCTAAGAACGTTAACGGCGCTCCTGCTTGCGGTGCTGCTAACCAGACTAGCTTTACCACCCAGACTGCCTGCCGTGTACCTACTGCAGTAACTGTTGGTAACCTGGATACTACGGCTTTAACTGTTGATCTTTCATGGACTGCACCAACGGCAGGCCCTGCACCAACAGGATATGAGTATGCCTTTACTACATCAGCAACACCACCTGCCTCAGGTACATTTACTACAGATACATCCGTAACCGGACAGACTATTGTTGCTGGTACTGCTTATTATCTTCATGTACGTACATCATGCGGAGGAGGTGATTTTAGTGCCTGGGCTACATCTACAATCTATAGGTATAACCTTGGAGATACATGTGCTACAGCGCTGGATCTTGCTACACTTACAAGCCCATATGTTGGCACTACTGTAAACTTTAATAATGATGCATTGCCATCATGTGGTTCATCATTCACTACTACTGCGCCTGATGCTTATTTTTCAATTGTTGTACCTAAAAACTATACATTGAATATAAATATTACGGCTTCATCTTATGATAATACCCATACACTGGCTTACGGCACTTGTGGCAGCCTTACAGAGATTGTATGTAGGGATACTGATGTAACTAACGAAACATGGACAAATACTACTAACGGCTCACAGACAGTTTACTGGATTCAGGATGGTTGGGGTTCAGGCTCAGGTACGTTTACTTTGACCTGGAATTTAGTTGCACCGCCGCCGTGCGTTCCTCCTACAGGGCTTACACCCGTTGTAACAGGTACATCGGCACTTGTTTCATGGACAGCATCTGACTCTAACCCTGCAAACGGTTACCAGTATGAAATACGTACTTCAGGAGCGGCAGGAAGCGGCGCTACGGGATTGACTGCAAGCGGTACAGTTACCGGACTTGGAAGTAATCCTGCTACAGGTTTAACTATAGGCACTACATATACTGTATATGTACGGTCTTTATGTTCTGCTGAAGAATCAAGTACATGGGCCAGCGCAACATTTACAGTGCGCCCTGCAAATGATAATTGTATAAATGCAACAGCTATTGCTTGTGGAGATTCTGTTACTTCGTCAACTACAGGTGCTACTAATGACAACATGGCTATATGTGGTATTAGCGGCGTAACAAGTCAGTCAACGGCTGGTGTTTGGTATAAGTTTACAGGAGACGGTAGAGATGTAACATTAAGCACTTGTTCGGCTTCATCCGGCGATACACGATTAAATGTATACACCGGATCTTGTGGTTCCATGACATGTGTTGCGGGTAATGATGATAATGCAGGCTGTACAATTGAAGATTTATCGTCTGAAGTACTGATAAGAACAACAATAGGCACAGAGTATTATGTATTAGTGCATGCATATTCTTCTGGAACCAGTTCTACCAATACGGTTAATTTCCAGTTAAGCATGACATGTGTTACGCCTTGTACACCTGAAACAACTAATGATGAGTGCGCTACTGCCACAGCATTAACAGTTGGTGTGCCGCTTGCTACAAACAATACATGTGCAACGGCCAATACAAATATTGCATCCCCAAGTTGCGGAAGCAGTTTTGCTACTTACTATGACAGCTGGTATTCATTTAATTCAGGTTCAAATACGACCCTTGAAGTTTCAGCTATACCAACAGGTACGGCAGCTGTAGGATACATACTTTATTCTGGAGCTTGCGGAAGTTTAACTCCGGTAACCGGCTCATGCTTTACTGGTGGTGCGGCTAACAACGTTACGCTAACAGCAAATACTAATTATTTTATAAGAGTTTACTCTACAACTGTCTTAGGCAGGGGCGACTTTACCCTTACTGTAAAAGTACCTTGCCCAAGGCCAACAGGTGTGGCTTCTTCAGCAATTACAACAAATACGGCAACAATTTCATGGATAGCCCCAACAACTGCTCCGTCAGGAGGTTATCAGTATGAAGTACGTACATCAGGCAATCCGGGAAGTGGTGTTACAGGCCTTGCAGCCAGTGGTGCTACAAATACCCTTTCAGCTAACCTTACAGGCCTGGCTCCTGATACTACACACTCCGTTTATGTTCGTTCAGTATGTGGTGAAGGCGACTTTAGCCCGTGGACTTCAGTAGTTACTTTTGCAACAGTGCCTACATGCTACAGGCCAACAGGTGTTGCATCATCAAATGTAACTGCTACAACAGCTACTATTTCGTGGGTAGCGCCTACACAGTTGACTCCGACAAACGGATACCAGTGGGAAGTAAGGACTAGTGGTGCTGCGGGAAGTGGTGATACAGGACTATTTGGTACTTCAACTGCTACAGGTTTAACAGCTAACCTGGTAGGCCTTGCTCCATCAACTACATATTCTGTATATGTACGTTCAGTTTGTGATACTGATAACAGGAGTAACTGGACTACAGCAGTAACGTTTACTACACGTGTAGCTAATGATGTTTGTTCTGGTGCTATAACAGTGTCATGTGGAAATACAATTTCCGGAACAACTGTAAACTCAACAAATGATAACATGGCTGTTTGCGGTATTTCAAGTATTACAACCCAAAATTCCGCAGGTGTTTGGTATAAGTTTGTAGGTAACGGATCTTTAGTTACATTCAGTACCTGCAGCCCAACACAGACAGATACCAGGATGGCAGTTTATACCGGAACTTGTGGAGCGTTAACTTGTGTTGGTGGAAATGATGACAACAGCGCATGTACTACAGCAAACTTGTCTTCGGAAGTACAGGTAAATACCACAGCTGGTACTACTTACTATATATTGGTTTTTGCTTTTGTTAATACCTCTACAGTATCGTATAACTTTACCGTAACATGCGCTCCTCCGTGTACACCTGCAGCTATAAATAACGAATGTGCAAATGCGCAGACAGTACTTGTAGGCACAACAACAGCATCTAACAATGCTTGTTCTACAGCAAGTACAGGTGTTGCATTCCCAAGTTGCGGAAGCAGTTTTGCTACTTACTATGATACATGGTTTGAGTTCAATTCAGGCGCTAACACAAGTGTTACTGTATCTACTACAGCAACGGCACCAACAGCTATCGGTTATGCGGTATACTCTGGTGCATGTGGTACATTAACACAAATTGGATGTAACTCAACAGGTGCTGTTTCAACAATCTCTGGTCTCACGCCATTCACGGTATACTATATCAGGGCTTACTCTACAACACTGGCTTCCAGAGGATCATTTTCAGTAACTATTGGTACGCCATGTAATACACCTACCGGTGTTACAACCACAAGTACCTTAGAATCTGTAACTACTACATGGACAGCGCCTTTACAGGCTCCTGGAAATGGCTACCAGTATGAGATAAGGACCAGTGGCGGAGCAGGAAGCGGTGCTACAGGACTTGTATTTGGTGGCAATGTACCAGGTACTTCAGTTACTACCCTTGGCCTTACGCCAAATACTAACTACAGTGTTTATGTTCGTTCAGCCTGTAGTGCTACAGACTTCAGTGGATGGACTACTGCGGTAACAGCCTTTACCGGCTACTGTACTCCGGCGCCTAGCTCTGTAGCGGGTAGTGGTATTACTAATGTTACTTTCGGTACCGTAAATAATACTACAACTACTGAAACAGGTAACTACGGTAACTATGCAACATTAGTTGGTTCAGGTGAAAGAACGCAGTCACTTAATGTTAGTGTGTCATACGGATCAACAGCCCACTTTACTAAAATTTGGGTTGACTGGAACGATGACCTTGACTTTAATGATGCCGGCGAAGCTGTGTTTAGCAGTACTTCAGCACAGGCAACAGCAGCAGCTTCATTTGTTATACCACAATCTGCTCCTCTGGGCAACCACAGGATGAGGATAGGCGGTAGGACTACAAGCGCTACTTTTGATGCCTGCTTCACAGGGACTAATGCTTCTTTTGAAGACTATACGCTTAATGTGACTACACAATCAACAGTAACATTATTAAGTTCATCATGTACTGCTGTTTTAACTAGCTATAACCAAATTTTATACGCTACGGCCTTACCGAATGTTGCACAATACAGATTCCGTGTAAGGAATGGTAACGTTATAGGTGAAGTAACAACAAGCAATAGTCTGTTTAGGATGAACATGCTTCCTTCTGGTATAGTACCAGCGACTTTAACTTACGGACAAACTTATGCTATTGATGTAGCTATAAACAGGAATGGTGTATGGAGCGATTATGGTCCTGCTTGTAGAATTTCTACACCTTCAGTACCGCCATCTACACAATTAACAATTTGCAATATGACGGTAGATACTTTTGGTACTCTTATTTATGCAAATCCTGTAAGTAGCGCCACAGCATATAGGTTTAGAGTGGTTTCAAGTGAAGGAACATATTTCGTAGATAACTCTGCGCAATGGTTCACATTAAAAATGCTGCCACAGTATTCTTATGGAACTACATACACAGTAAGTGTTAGCGTATTGGCAGGCGGTGTATGGTCTTCTTACGGAAGTTCATGCCAGGTAACTACAAGAGCTACGCTTCCGGCAACGCAACTTATGGCTAATAGCTGCGGTATAACAGGTGTTACTCCGGGGCAACTAATCTATGCTAATAGCGTTGCCCTTGCGCAAAGTTATACCTTTACTGTGACTTCTCCGCTGGGTACTCAGAGCATTACAACACCAAACAACTATATAACGTTGAAAATGCTTAACAACTTTGATTACAACGTAACTTTCACTATTACAGTAACGGCAAATGCTACAGGATTTACAAGCACTCCTGGAAATGCATGTACTGTAACATCTGTTGCTGCCCCTGCAACAACGCAGCTTAGGGCTGTAGATTGTGGAGCTACTGTTGCAAACAGGAGGACAAGCATTTTTGCGAATGGTGTTCATAATGTAGCTATCTATAGATTTAGAGTAACGACCTCTACTAATCAGGTTTACATAGTTGATCGTACCAATACAGAATTCAGGTTGAAGTTCTTGCCTTCAAACGTTGTAATTCCTGCCGGTGCGACTGTAACTATCGATATCATGACCATATCTCCAAATGGTTCGCAGTCAGCGTATGGCCCTGCTTGCCAGGTAACATTATCAAACACTGCCGGCAGGCCATCGGCTGATGCTGGTGAGGAAGATGATGTTAAGATAACTACTTACCCGAATCCGTTTACTGAAACCTTTGCTGTTGACTTTACAACAGAAAGCCAGGAAATGATTCACATCGTAGTTTATGATATGGCTGGTAAACTAGTTGACAGGCTTGATATAGAAGCTGCACAGCTTCCTGGCCTAAAACTGGGCGGAAACCTTGCTGCCGGTGTTTACAACCTGATTGTAACACAAGGCGAAACGGTTAAAACGCTTAGGGTTATCAAAAATGTAAACTAACGTCTTACCAATTATAATGCCGGAGCCCCTTCGAAAGAAGGGGCTCTTTTTTTATGCTCTAAGCTTAAAAACAGGTTATTTACACAAAACAAATTTTCACTTTAAATCGCTATTTTTGCGTTCATGACAGATATGCAGAAATACATAAGCCAGTTGAATGAAGCACAGCAGGCACCGGTGCTACAGAAAGACGGCCCGATGATTGTGATTGCCGGAGCAGGATCAGGGAAAACAAGGGTGCTTACCATGCGTATTGCTTACCTCATGAGCCAGGGTGTTGATGCCTTTAATATACTTGCCCTTACTTTTACCAACAAAGCGGCGCGCGAAATGAAAAAACGTATAGCGGATATTGTTGGAAATAGTGAAGCTAAGAATTTATGGATGGGTACATTCCACTCGATATTTGCTAAAATACTGAGGTTTGAGGCTGATAAACTGGGCTTTCCTTCTAACTTTACTATATATGATACGCAGGACAGCGTTCGCCTTATTACTGCTATCATCAAAGAAATGCAGCTTGATAAAGATATTTACAAGCCTAAGCAGGTACTGGGCAGGATATCATCATACAAGAACAGCCTGATAACGGTTAAGGCATACTTCAACAATCCTGAACTCCAGGAAGCCGATGCAATGTCAAAAAAACCAAGGCTGGGTGAGATATACCAAAATTATGTAGACCGATGCTTTAAGGCAGGTGCTATGGATTTTGATGACCTGTTGCTGCGTACCAATGAGCTTCTGAACCGTTTTCCGGAGGTGCTGGCAAAATACCAGGAACGGTTTAAATATATATTGGTTGATGAGTACCAAGATACCAACCATTCACAATATCTTATTGTAAGGGCATTGTCTGACCGGTACCAGAACATATGTGTGGTGGGCGATGACGCGCAAAGTATATATGCGTTTCGGGGGGCCAACATCAACAATATACTTAATTTCCAAAAGGATTATGATGGCGTGCAGCTATACCGCCTGGAGCAAAATTACCGCTCAACAAAAAATATTGTAGACGCGGCCAACTCTATTATCGACAAGAATAAAACAAAACTTGACAAAGTAGTATGGACAGCCAATGATGAAGGCAACAAGATAAAAGTGCACCGTAGCCTTACGGACGCTGAAGAAGGACGCTTTGTAGCCGGAACCATATTTGAGGAAAAAATGCGCAACCAGCTTAAAAACGGCTCTTTTGCGGTACTCTACCGTACCAACGCACAATCGCGTGCTATTGAAGATGCGTTGCGTAAGCGCGATATACCATACCGTATTTATGGAGGCTTGTCGTTCTACCAGCGTAAGGAAATTAAAGATGTACTGTCATATCTGAGGCTGGTAGTAAACCCTAAAGATGAAGAGGCACTGGTAAGGGTAATAAATTATCCGGCAAGAGGGATAGGGGACAGCACTGTTGATAAACTTACCGTTGCTGCCAACCACTATGGCCGCTCGGTTTTTGAGGTGATGGAAAATATTGACAGGATTGACCTGAAACTTAACAGCGGTACAAAAAACAAGCTTCAGGATTTTGTCACCATGATTAAAAGTTTCCAGATACTCAACGAAACCCATGATGCCTTTTATGTAGCAGAGCATATTACAAAAAAAACGGGGCTTATACAGGAACTAAAAAAAGATGCCACACCCGAGGGTATAGCCCGTATTGAAAATATTGAGGAACTGCTTAACGGTATAAAGGATTTTACAGAGGGGCAAAAAGAAGTTGACGGGGCAAGGGGAGCTTTATCAGAATTTTTGGAAGACGTAGCCCTGGCTACCGATATGGATAAAGATACAGGTGATGATGACCGGGTGGCGCTTATGACGATACACCTTGCTAAAGGGCTTGAGTTTCCTTATGTTTTTATAGTAGGAATGGAAGAAGACCTTTTCCCGAGCGCTATGAGCATGAATACCCGAAGTGAGCTGGAAGAGGAGAGGAGGCTGTTTTATGTGGCCCTGACAAGGGCTGAGCACCAGGCTTATTTAACGTATGCGCAATCCCGCTACAGGTGGGGTAAACTTGTTGATAGTGAACCCTCACGTTTCATTGAGGAGATTACCGATACGTTTTTAGAATACCTCACGCCTGCTGAAAACAATTATAGGTACAAGCCTATGATAGATACAGATATTTTTGGCGATGTAGATAAATCAAAGTTGCGCCTTAACAAGCCTGTTAACAGTACACCTCCAAGGTGGGTTACAGATAATGAACCAAAGCCAGACCTTAACATCCGAAGGCTTAAGCCTGTAGGCGGAACTGCGCCGCAAAGCACAGCTCCTGTAGTTGACAGTAAGCTGGCAGTTGGCAATATAGTAATGCACGAGCGTTTTGGCAAAGGCGAGGTACTTGGCCTGGAAGGGATAGGGGCTGATAAAAAAGCTGAAATAAAATTTGAAGTGGGGGGCATAAAGAAGTTATTGCTCCGTTTTGCAAGGCTTGATGTTATAGGTTAAATTAATAAGGCTGTCTCAGGAATTATACTTACCGTTAAAGTATAATTCCTGAAACAGCCTTTGTTTTTCATTCCCTGCGGTCATTAAAATGCCTGCTTTCATAAAAGCTGTCATCGTCATTGTTGTCAGGGTTGCTGTCAGGGTTGTTATAATAAATATTGATTATCTGCACTTCATAACCCCTGTCAAAATCCTGGCCTTTGCTAAACCTTTTGGCCTTCCTGAAACTATCATAGCTTATTTCGTTGGTCTGCACCTGTTTATTGTAGGTGTCAATGCTAGCTGACCCTATAGGGACTATAAGGTGGTTTTCGCCATCTTTGTTAATATATTCATGCGTGCCGCCTTCTGCCCGGTTTTCAAAAGGCTCATGACCTTGTTCAATTATATCTTTATCTACTTCAATATCAAGATATACCACACGCTTGGTATTCTTGTTTACCAGCAGGTCATCTACTTTGCCAATAGCCCTGTTATTAGCATCTACAAGTTTCCAGCCCCTTACGTCTGCATAATGGCTTGCTACTTTATAATCAGTAAGTTCGTCAAGATAGTATAAATTTTTGTTGTGCTTTTCCATAGTATTTTTCATTTAGGTAAGATAATGGGTGTAGGTTCCGGTTACTCCGGTTTGCGGGGTAACCATTCCTGTTGTTTCTTCAACTTCTTCAATAACATCTTGTTCTGCTTCCCTGTCCCTGAAGAATAAGAAGTAAATAAGCGCGATAATGCCGAGCAGTAGCAGTATCCAGGGCCATACCGGTTTTTTCTTTTCAATTTTAATTTCTGCCATAATCCAAAAGTTTTAGTTGGTAATAGTTTAGTTACTACCAAGTTATTTATTATATATGGGTACTACAGCAGGATTAACATATATTTGTGCATGAGGCGGAAAGCTGTAAATTTTGCTTTAGTTATCACTGTGTTCTCATACAAGTTTGTAACTTTAACCTGAAACACTGAAACTAAATCCTATGGCCCGGTTCGTAAAAATTTATCCGCAAAATCCCAATGAAAAAGAAATCAGCAAAATTGTTGAAACGCTGCGTGACGGAGGCATTATAATATACCCCACAGATACAGTTTACGGATTAGGTTGTGATATTACCAAATCGCGCGCCCTGGAGCGTATTGCCCAGATTAAAGGCATTAAGCTTGAAAAAGCTAACTTTTCGTTTGTATGTAGTGACCTTAGTAATCTGTCAGATTATGTGAAACAAATTGACACAAGTACGTTTAAGATATTAAAG
The DNA here is from genome assembly GCF_002251835.1 of Flavobacterium cyanobacteriorum. GTDB lineage: Bacteria > Bacteroidota > Bacteroidia > Flavobacteriales > Flavobacteriaceae > Flavobacterium > Flavobacterium cyanobacteriorum. The sequence goes on along the minus strand of NZ_NOXV01000257.1, from coordinate 12,997 downwards.
CGCTCGCTGCCGGGGCCCTATACTTTCATACTACCCGGGAACAATAACCTGCCTAAAGAATTTAAAAAGAAAACTACAGTAGGTATCCGTGTACCGGATAATAATATTGCGCTGGAAATTGTGCGGAGGCTCGGCAATCCTATTATATCGACATCTATACACGATGAAGACGAGGTACTGGAATATTCAACGGATCCTGAACTGATTTTTGAAAAATGGCAGCATCTTGTTGATATAGTTATTGACGGCGGATACGGAGACAATATCCCGTCAACTATTATTGACCTTTCCGGCCCTGAGCCTGTAGTAGTTCGCGAAGGTAAGGGCGACCCCGATATATTGTAAACCTTGTAAAACAAATAAAGCTGCCAGAAGGCAGCTTTATTAAATGCATATGTGCAATACATTAAGCGGTTGCCGGGTTCATTCCTGCATCACCGGTATCCATGCTGTTACCTTTTTTGGCAGTACTCTTTCCGGTGGTGCTTTTAGTAGCTCCCTGAGTGTTGGTTTCACCGCCGTTACCTGATTCGCTGCCCATTTTTTGCATGGCAGTATCTTTCAGGTTGTTCAATTTGTTTTTAAGGTTACTTCCCCAGTTTCCTGTTGAAAGATTGTCAAAATAACCTTTTCTCTTGCAGATAACACCTGCAACTGCTAGGGCTGCAACTCCCGCTGCTACACCTAAAATAACTTTTTTGTTACTCATTACTTGTTGTTTATGATTAATAATTAAAAGACAAATCCGCTTACCGGTTTCCCGGGTTTTTATCTGATGTTTTTCCGCTACCGCCGCTGCCGGCACGTTTTTCCTGGTCGGCGTTCATGTCGCTGCGTTCAAATTGAGGCTTGTTATGGTCAACATTGCTCCTGTCAGGATCATTGCCCGAATCCCAGTTCCTTTTACTGTCTTCCATAGATTCGTTCTTGCCGATCATTTGTCCTCTTCATTTCCCCGTTTTCCTTTTGATGGTATCATAGCATTTTTATTTATTATTATCATTCGCCCCTGTCGAGGTTCAGCAGCCTTTCATCAGTGGTCGTGTGGTTCTTGGGTTTTTTCTTGTAGTCATCATCATCCGTACCCCCGGTATCATTTTCATCATCCATAAGGTGTTCGTAACGTTCAGGATCAGTTCCGGCATAGTCAGTTCCCGGCCTCATTTGATGATAGGAGCCGTTGTTTCCGCTCTTTTGATCTTTATCAGGTGTTGTCATAGCAGCGTAGTTTATAAGGCTGTAAAAACCTTTATGTACTGCTAAATTAGCCAATGAATAAGGGGGACACTATTAAGGGTGTCTTAAAATTTCCCCATAAATAAAGGGTTTAACTTTACTTTATGGATAACTGTTAAGGAGGATAAGTGAAATGTTAAAAGGGAAAGGGGATAGTAAATATCAGCAGGGGATATAAACAGGTATAGCACCTTAAAAAGGTGCTTTATGATTTTGTATGTAATTTATATTACACAAAAAGTGGGTACTCAGCCTCATCGTCATAAACTTCATATTCTTCTTCATCATTTACATCAACTTCAGCTACAAAGCTAAGTAACCTGATGATTCCGAACCCGGTGAGCATCGCTAAGAAAAATTTGATGATTTTCATTGTTTTACAGGTTTTAATTATTGATTTAATGGTGCCTGATGCCAGCGTTTTGGCTCATTCACAGTGTGAAATTACATAATGATTTATTATGCGCAACTACTTTTTAATAAAACTTTAATAGTTGAAAATCAAATTTGTAGCGAAACGGAAATTTCGTGTAATGAAACTTTCCGGACTATTTCACCAGGCACAATCCTGCCCATGTAGCCGCCACTCCGGTTACGACACTGAAGGTACTATATAGCAGTGCCGTTTTAATATTACCTGACTGAAGAAGGTTTAAATTTTCAAAGGTAAATGCCGAAAATGTAGTGTAGCCACCGCACAGCCCTGTAATGAGCAGCAATTTAATATTGTCAGTATACTGATACCTAAGCGCAAAGCCCGCCAGCATACCAATAAGAAATGAACCGGTTATATTTACTATAAAAGTACTTAAAGGAAACGATATAGGCCAATACCTGCTTATAACCCGGCCTGTTAAGTAGCGGAGAATACTCCCGGCTGCCCCTCCGGATCCTACAAGTAGCACTGTTTTGAATAGGTTCATGTAGTATTGTTAACAGCTATGAAAAGGCAAAGTTAATAACATTATAAATTTCCTCACCTAAAATAGCCTATGTAAGCTTAAACATTTTATTATATTTGCCCTTTACAATAGAACAAACGGAACAATAACATGAAACTATTACAGGGAAAAACGGCAATAATAACCGGTGCAAGCAGGGGTATAGGCCGTGGCATAGCTCAGGTTTTTGCACAGCATGGTGCCAATATCGCTTTTACTTACAGTGCTTCCGCAGAAGCTGCCAAAGTGCTTGAAGATGAGCTTGCCGCCACAGGAATAAAAGCAAAAGGTTACCAGAGTGACGCCGCTGATTTTGAACAGGCACAAAAGCTAATAGATGACGTACTTGCCGAATTCGGCACAATAGATATACTGATTAACAATGCCGGCATCACTAAAGACAACCTGCTTATGAGGATGCCTGAGGAAGATTTTGATAAAGTAATACAGGTTAACCTGAAATCGGTTTTTAATATGACCAAGGCAGTACAGAAAACTATGCTGAAGCAGCGTTCAGGCTCTATCATCAATATGAGTTCGGTAGTTGGTGTCAAGGGTAACGCGGGGCAGGCAAATTATGCCGCTTCTAAAGCCGGGGTTATCGGTTTTACCAAATCTGTTGCACTGGAACTGGGGTCGCGCAATATCCGTTGCAATGCCATAAATCCTGGCTTTATTGAAACCGAAATGACTGCAAAGCTAAATGAAGACGTGGTTAAAGGATGGAGGGAAAGCATTCCGCTTAAGCGCGGGGGAACTCCTGAGGATGTTGCTAATGCCTGTGTTTTCCTTGCCAGCGACATGTCGGCTTATGTTACCGGCCAGGCTATAAATGTTGACGGAGGAATGCTGACATAATAAAACAATAAAAACTGCGATAAATTATAATGACTACATCAACAGTACTGCTACTGATCCTTTCAGCCCTTGTAGCATTCGGTTTATCGTTTTACCAATATCTTTTTAAAGCCGGTAAAAAGAGCAGGCTGTTCTTTTTACTGGCTTTTTTACGTTTTGCAACACTGTTTTCCATTTTTTTGCTGCTAATTAATCCTGTTATAAGCAGGAAGGTATTTGAAACCTCAAAAACACCATTACCGGTACTAATTGATAATTCATCGTCAATAGCGGTACTGGGACAGGATAGCGTGGCAAAAATACTGGCATCGAGGATAGGGGAGAGCAGCAAGCTAAAAAATAAGTTTGATGTACAGCTTTATACCTTTGATGAAGGCTTTGAAAGCAGCAGCAACCCCAATTTTAAAGGAAAGCAGACGGCTATAGATAATGCTGTGCAAAACCTGAGGCAACTATACCGCAACAATGCTTACCCTGTTGTCCTGCTCACAGATGGCAACCAGACCATTGGTAATGATTATGTGTATAGCTTTAGCGAAAATATGCAGGCATACCCGGTAGTGCTGGGTGACACTACAACTTTTCTCGACCTTAAAATAGACCAGCTCAACGTAAACCGCTATGCGTTTCTTAAAAACAAATTCCCGGTTGAAGTTTTTCTTCAATACAACGGGAACAAAAGCATTGATGCCAGCTTCAGCATTGTGCAGGGCAACGAAGTGCTGAGCAGGCAGGCAGTAACTTTTTCCCCTTCCGGGAGGGCACAGACAATATCAGTATTGCTTAATGCGGAGCGCGTAGGCGTACAAACTTTTAAGGCAGTTATTTCATCAACAGAGGCTGAAAAGAACAAATATAATAATGTAAAGAATTTTGCTGTAGAAGTTATAGACCAGAGGTCTGAAGTAGCCTTGGTATCGTCTCTAAACCATCCTGATTTAGGCGCCCTTAAACGCGCTATTGAAAGTAACCAGCAGCGCAAGGTAACTATAGTAAAACCCGGCGAGGTAAAATCGCTCCGGGATTACAACATAATGATACTTTACCAGCCTGACGCGTCATTCAGGCAGCTATTGGAACTGAATAAAAATGCAGGCCTTAACACTTTAATTATTACCGGGGTACATACTGATTTTAACCTGCTCAACCAGTACCAGGAACAACTTACCTTCCGGATGAGTTCGCAGCATGAAGAATATTCGGCAGATTATAACCCGCAGTTTAACCTGTTTGCCGTGGAGAACATCGGATTTGAAAATTTTCCCCCACTGTTACATCCTTTTGGCACTATTACTGTTAAACCAGGTGCTGCCCAACTACTCCAGGCACGGATCAGGAATGTAAAGACGGAGAATCCTTTAATGGTCTTTTCAGAGACCGGCGCTTCAAGAAATGCCTTTCTTCTTGGTGAGAACATCTGGAGATGGCGCCTTGAAAGCCATCTCGCCAATACATCATTTGACAAGTTTGACATCTTTATTGATAAAGCAATACAATTCCTTGCTTCAAATTCAAAAAGAAAATCTTTAGTGGTAAATCATGAAAGTTTTTATAATTCAGGTGAAGTTATAGCCGTGACCGCACAATATTTTAATAAAAACTATGAATTTGATGATAATGCCAGGCTTACTATCCAACTTAAAAATAAAAAAACAAACCAGTCTAAAACATACGATTTTCTTAAGGAAAGCGGTGAATATAAAGTCAGCTTTGACGGCCTTGCTGCGGGGCAATACAGTTTTACAGTAAAAGAAAACATATCAAATACCACATATAGCGGCGCATTTGAAGTACTGGATTTTGAAATTGAAAAGCAATTTGTCAATCCCGACCTTAACCGTTTGCAGCAGGTAGCTGATAACACAAATGGCAGGGTTTTTTATCCCGGCCAGACAGATGAGCTGACTAACGCGCTTGTCAATAATGATAATTATAAAGAAGTTCAAAAAGAAATAATCAGGCGTACTCCGCTGATTGACTGGGTATGGCTCTTAATAATTATAACTGCTGCACTCGCATCAGAATGGTTTATAAGGAAGTATAATGGGCTGTTGTAATACAAGTCTTAAATTTTTAATAAAAGAAAAAAATCCTACATGAAATGATTAAATTTGGGTAACCTAAATTTATTCATCATGAAAACTATAATCAGGAACTTTATTTTTATTGCTATCACAGTGTTAATAGCTTTAGCATGTGGCAGTACTAAAGAGGTTGACCCACGTGCCATACTTACAGGCAGTACCTGGGAGCTTTCTGCCATCAACGGTAACCCTGCTAATCCTTCGGCATTTTCCAGGGGGCTGCCTTATGTAACTTTTACGGCAGACAATAAAATGATGGGAAAAGGTGGTTGCAATAGATTTAGCGGCCCTTATAACCTCAATACTGAAGGCGGTATTAATATGGGGCCTCTAACTTCCACAAAAATGGCCTGTGAAGGCGTTAATGAAAATGAGTTTTTTGCAGCGTTGGAAAAAGCGAAGATTGCAAAAATTGATACAGGTAAACTCACCTTACTAAATGGTGTTACGGAAGTTCTGGTATTTGTGCCACGAAATAAAGACCAACAGTAGATAATACATCATAAAAAATGAGATAATACATCATAAAAAATGTCCGGATGATTTGCCGGACGTTTTCTATTTATTATTAACCAGTAGCTGCACCTGGTCCTTAAGCCTTTCTATAAGCATATTCATCATTCTTTTGTTCAGGTTTGATGAGTTTAATGTATAATCACGGAATTCTTCAACAGTAAATAGCGCCAATACCATTCCTTTCAGGGCGTTTCTGAATTTAATATCTTTTTGTATGGCATTTTCGATGTACTGTAGTTTTTTTTCTGTACTCAGCTGGAAAAAGCTACTTTTTTGCTTATTGACATAATTAAGGAAAGCTTCAATAAAAAGGTCATTCTGTAGTTTAAGTATCGGTCGTAGGGTTTGGTTCTGGAAAATTTCATCATGAGAGGACTGGGGATATATTGCACCTATGGCACCGCCTCTTAAGGCAATCAGGCTGCTGTCTCTGTTATTCATGGTTTTTCTTTAAAGGTATAAAAAAACCTCTGTGTTTGCAGAGGTTTTTTTTGTTAAATGTATAATTTTATTGTTTTAGCATAAACGTTACCCTACGTACAATCTGCCTTGCGTAATTTGATTTTTTGTTAACAGTTGTATCTTCACCATTGTTCTTGATAGTTAGCCTGTTGCCATCAATACCTGCATCAACAAGTATCTGTTTTACGTTTTCAGCCCTCTTTTGAGAAAGGTTCCTGTTGTATTCAGTATCGCCAATCTCATCAGCGTAGCCTATTACATCGGCCTGTACGGTTGGGTTTTCTTTGAGATATTTTACTAGGAAATTAATGCCGTTAACGGATTGTGAATTAGGTTGGTCTTTATTGAAATCAAAATAAACATTCACATATCCGCCATTAATCAGGTCAGCCAGTTCCGCATTTACTCCGGCAACAACTTCCTTGTTTTTGTTCTCAATGTATGATTCCAGTTCATCAGGCACGCCGTTATTGTTCTTGTCAATTGTACGCCCTTTGCTGTCTACCGCCACACCGGTAATGGTTTTAGGCTCAGCATCAAGATAATCTGGTACACCGTCCTTGTCAGTATCATCCATCATGGTTTCAAGTTCCGCCAGCCTTTCTTCGAGGTCTTCCAGTTCGTCAGCCCTCTCACCAATATACCAGTCAGCATGCTGCGCATTTTTACCAAGATAAATTGATAATCCCAGGGTAGCAGTATAAAATGTACTGTCAAATCCCTGGCTTAAGGTTTTGTCGTATTCAGAACCATCCCATGTCTTATCATGGTGGAAATTATTATACATGGTCACGTCAGCATTTAGCGCGATGCGGTTTGATAATCTGTACTGGGCAGTAAGGCCAATAAGGAAATTCCCTATGTGGTCTTGCCCATCATAACGGTCGCTGGTCATTTGTGCTACACCTACACCAAGGTGCCCTAATACATTGAAACGCTGTGTAAAAGTCTCAAATTCCATGATCCGGCCTAAGTTGGCATATCCCTGTAAACCAAGGGATATAATTTTTGTTTCAAATGGGAGTGAATTCGTGCCGTTGTTCAGCACGTCGTAGCCTCCCTGTAGCTTTAAACCAAACTTGGTATTAAAGTTATAACGGAAACCTAAATCAGCATGGAAAAAATTCAGGGCTTTAACATAGTATCCATCAGCCATAGGATTAGTAGCTTTATTGATACCTCCATTTATATCTATCGACCACCTGTTAAAATTAGATGATTCAGTTACTTCTTTTTCTTTTTCTTTTTCTTTTTGTTTTTGCTGTGCATGCAGGGCGGCAGTACTCAGGCATAGCATTAATAGTGGGAGTACAAGTCTCTTCATATTCACTAGTGTTTTTGGTAGGTTGTTATTTTCGGGGACAAAGTTAATAAATTTATTACTAACCAAATAAATGTTATTTTTATAACAAAATTAGTACAAATGTAAACAATGTTTTCAATTATCAATCCTTTTGATTTAACTTTTTTAGCTGAATATGAATATATTACTGACAATCAGGCGGTTCAGAGAATTGATACGGCTCATAACAGCTATAATAAATGGCGCTGTAAAAGCCTGAATACCAGGTTAGAATTAGTTAAAAATTTACTTAATACGCTGACAAATCAGCAAAAATCTTTGTCAGAAAAATGCAGCCTTGAAATGGGTAAGCCCATAGCCCAGGCTGTCGCAGAGGTAAAAAAGTGCGGGCTTTTATGCGAATACTATATAAAGCACGCCCCCGGTTTCCTTGCGGAAAAGCCCGTAAATACGGATGCTGCGGAGAGTTTTGTAGTATATGAGCCCCTGGGCGTTATTTTGGGCATAATGCCCTGGAATTTTCCCTACTGGCAGGTGTTCAGGTTTGCTATTCCGGCTATAATCGTGGGGAACACCGTAGTTGTTAAGCATGCCTCTAATGTGGCGGGCTGCGCGCAGCTGCTGGAAAGCCTTTTCACTGATGCGGGCTTTCCTGAAGGCATTTACCAGAATTTGCTGATTTCGGGTGAGCAGGTTAAAAAGGTAATCGAGAACCCCATAGTTAAAGCCGTATCGCTCACGGGTAGCGAAAAAGCCGGCATATCAGTAGCTACGGTGGCAGCCTCACAAATAAAAAAATCGGTATTAGAGCTCGGTGGCAGCAACGCCTTTATAGTACTTGGGGATGCTGACCTTGACAAAGCCGCATCAGTGGCGGTTTCGGCGCGTATGCAGAACACCGGGCAAAGCTGCATTGCGGCAAAGCGGTTTTTGGTGCATTCCTCTGTGTATGAGGATTTTTTAAACAGGTTCAGGGCAGGGGTTGAAAAGCTTAAACCGGGTAACCCGCTGGATACAGCTACTGATATTGGCCCGCTGGCCCGCCTAGACCTTGCCAAAGATGTTGAAAAGCAGGTGGACCGCTCAGTGGCTATGGGCGCAAAGGTACTGACAGGGGGAAAAAGGGATAAGGCTTTTTATGCCCCCACGATTGTAACAGATGTTACTACCGATATGCCTGTTTTTAAGGAAGAGGTATTTGGCCCTGTGGCCGCCGTAATAAAGTTTGAAACTTTTGAAGAAGCGGTCACCCTAAGCAACAGCACAGACTTTGGCCTGGGTGTAACCCTCTTTACCCGGAATATTGATGATATAAAGGATAAGCTGCACCTGTTTGAAGAAGGGGCGGTATTTATTAATGCTATGGTAAAAAGTGACCCTGCGCTCCCCTTCGGTGGGGTTAAGCGCTCAGGATACGGGCGTGAGCTGGCCGAAAATGGGCTGAAAGAGTTTGTGAATGTGAAAACAGTGTATATAAACAAGTAAAAAAATTACTGCTGATGAATTTTTTGGTATTGTCTATAATTACCATTACTCTTTATATTTTGTAAATTAGCCATAATTATGAACTTAACTTTTATATAAGAGAAGTTGATAGATGAAACCGGAATATATACAAAATACCATTACCGGGACTCAAACGCCTATTAAAAACCATTTGTAGATATTGAAAAATCTAAAGTTGAACTAAAAGATTTACCGGTAAACGGCGGGTGGAGATCATTGAATCAAAATGTTTGTGCTTTCCTGATATTGATGGAGAAATTTATAGGGGAATTAAAGAATATAAAAAATTTACTTTTACAGGTTTTAACAGAAATAACAAGGAAAGTAAATTAATCAGGTTGCATTCAGGGTATTTTTCAGACCTTGAAAACGGGCTTTAAAGGAGGCTTAACAGCCGCTATGTAAGGTCACAATGGACTATTAAACAAACTAAACCAATAGATTATGAAGAAAAAGATCCTTTTTGTGGTGAGCCTGATTTTCGGGCTGATGTTCATCAATGCGGGGCTGAACAAATTCTTTAATTACATGCCCATGCCGGACGACATGCCGGAAAGCATGTTAAAGTTAATGGATGCATTTATGCAGATTACCTGGCTGATGCCCCTGGTAGGCATAGTGGAAATAGTAGGAGGCGTTTTGTTCATTACCAACAGGTACAGGGCTTTAGGGGCTGTTATTATCCTACCCGTAATGATCGGTATCCTTCTTACCAACATTTTCTCAGAGCCATCGGGGCTTCCGATATCCGGCACGTTGTTTATTATCAATATTTGGGCCATGTACGAAAACAGGGAAAAATACAGGCCTTTATTATAAAACAAACTGTTTAGGGACAAAGTTTCAACATCTATTTACTTTATGAGTGCCGGCGTAGCAAAATGCCGGCATAATTTTTTGAAGGTAAATGAGTTTTATATATTCCGGATTAGGAGAATCAGGCACATTTCCTTATCTTAACTACTTAAAACCAACTAAATAATACATTATGAATTTTGCAATTGAAAGTTATGTTAAACCTATCGGCTTTGAGCCTATGGAGGATAAAATAGCTATCGTAATTAATAATTTTACTTTAACAAAGAACCCGGACTGGCCCTTTCGCTATTCTGAACCTTATATTATTTCCATGGCCATAGACCAGGGCGGAGCCAATAATCCTGCCATTGACTTTAGTATATTGCCTTTTCCCAAGGTACGTAAAAACAATACTGTAGATTTTGACGGGCATGGACACCTAATCTACGGCCCGGCAAACCCGGGTGAATTTGTAACCTATACTATCCTGTTTATGGAGGATGACAATGACATGCGCAATCTAGGCCAGGCAATAGAGGATATAATTAAGGGCGAAGCTACAAATATAGGTATGAAGGCCCTGCTCAAGGCCAGCCCTACTATTAGCAATTCGGCTCTGCTACTGTCCAGACTGTCTGAAATCATAGCCTCGCGGATAAAAAAGGACAACGATGACGAATTATACCGCCGTAGCGGCACTTTGCTCCGGGATGTAGAAAACCCATATGGAATATCCCAAAGTTTTGAGGGCGGCAATGATTTTGTAAAATCACGCCTTACGATAGTCCCGCTAACCAAGGAACTTAGGGTAAATAAAGACACTAAACAAATCAGTTTATAATGGAGCCAAAATTTAAAATCTGCATAGCCATGGCAGGCGCCGTATCAGCAGGCGCCTATACAGCAGGCGCCATGGATTATTTACTGGAAACCCTTGAACTTTGGGAAAAAGCAAAAGAAAAAAACCGCCGTCTGGGGCCGGAGCATCCTGAGTATAATTTTTCTATACCCATGCATGATGTAGCTATTGATGTCATGAGCGGCGCGTCGGCTGGCGGGATTAATGGTTCCCTTGCTTTGCTAAACCTCGCGGATGGCAGCCATACATATGTAAATAAAGACAACCCTTTCGGCAAGAATAACCGTTTTTATCAAAGCTGGGTGGAGATGGGTGATGATGCTGAAGGAAGTACTTTTGAAAAGCTACTTTCGCTTACAGATCTCAAAAAAGGGGAGAAGCCTGATTCACTCCTCAATACAAAGCCAATAGACGGTATTGCCGAAAAGGCCTTAGTTTTAGAAAAATTGCATCAATGCCCGCCTTATATATCGCCTTCGCTTGACCTGGTGCTGACTACAACCAATTTGCAGGGAATTAATTTCAAGATTGATTTTGGAGGCAGTAATAATAGTGGTACGGTAATCACCAGCCATGCAGGTTTTTTCCGGTACAGGCTGGCCAATGAAACAACCCCTTCGGGTGTACCGGCAGATGAAAACTCGCTTTTTTTTATTCTTAACCTTTCAGATCCCAAGCATATGGGTTACCTCAAAGATGCTACCCTCAGCACGGCAGCTTTCCCTATAGGGCTTAAATCACGAAAAGTAGCCATTTCACAAAAATATGTTGACCGGTATCCTAAATATCTTTTTGGGCAGCGGCGGGGTATTACGCCTATACTGGAAGAAAACGCTGTTTACCAGTTTAGTTCGATAGATGGGGGGCTTATAAACAATGAGCCTTTTGGTATTGCGCTGAAGGTACTCCGGGAGAAGAACGCGCCTGAAGTAGCCAAAGACCAGTATGCGGTAATAATGATTGACCCTTTCCCCAACCACGATAATGCTGTGGAAGGCGAAGACATTAAAACCGATATGGTTTCGGTAGCCAAAGGCATGTTCAGGGCATTGCGCAACCAGGTCATGTTTAACCAAGATGGCCTGCTTGAGGCGCTGGAGCTTAATGACCGTACCAAGTTCCTGATTGCTCCTGTTCGTAAAGAACTCCGAAATGGTGAATTGATCCGGGCAAAAAATGACCTTGCTTCGGCGCCATTTAGTGGTTTTGCAGGTTTCATGGATAAATCTTTCCGTCATCATGATTATTACCTGGGCCGCCAGAACTGCCAGGCTTTCCTCAGGTACTACTTTGCGGTAACACAGGATTCGGCGGTGCAGAGGCTGGGTATTGCACCCCATCCGGAGGCCATAAACAGGTATGGCTTTTTTGAGGCGCAGGGCGATGCGCTAAGCAGGAAGCTTTTCCCTATAATACCTGATATGCGCCTGCTGCATACCCAGTCCAATAAAGCCGATAGCGATACATATGGTATAGATGCCACGCTTGCCTTTCCGGCCTATCCATCGCTTGATGCGGCTGCTTTCCGCAGAAAGTACAAAGGGATGGTGAAAAACCGTATAGAGACAGTGCTCAACAGGCTTTTTGAAAATTTTTGGGCGAGCCTTATCAACAAGCTGGTGCTGCAGCACAAGGTTTATCATATTATAGAGGAAGCCCTTTTTAAAGAACTGGAGGACGCAGGGCTTCTGAAAAAGTAAAGGCTATGGAAACTGATTTTAAAAAGCTGAACCGCTTTACTACTATACCGTTCCTTATAGATATGCTGGTGCGTAAAAAGCTCACGCTGCTAAGCCCGGCTTTATGGGAAGATTATAACGACAGGGAAACCATGGAGGTGTACCGCAAAAGCATTGGCGCCCGGAGCATTTATGCTCTTTGTTTTACACACGGAGGTGAAACTATACATCACTGGAATACCTTTTCGGCAGGTGCAGGTGGCTGCTACATTGAGTTCAGCCCGCAAAAGCTTTTCCAGATCCTGCAAAACCACCCCGGGGTGCAGCATGGCAAAGTGCAGTATGTCAGCATGAGGGATATAGCTTCTGTAACATCCGAAAACTTTGCTTTCATAAAGCGGCAGCCTTATTTGCCCGAAAAAGAATACCGTATTATAGTGGCCGCAGCAGAGGAACAGCAGCCTGTATTTGAGTTTGACCTGGATATCAGTGTGATACGCCGGATCACTATCAATAACAAAATGCCTGCGGAAGTGTTCCGCAGCCTTAAAAAATCACTATTGTGCATAGCTCCTGATTATAAAGGCAGTATTTACCAGTCAACCCTGTTAAGTAATCCTGTGTGGATAAATCATTTCCGTGGCCGGCTGTAGTTTCTGCCCGGGCTTATAAAGCTGGCAGGTAAACACTGTTGCCTGAGCCAGCCCTGATGGAAGCGGCATCCTCCCCGCCGCCTGCTTTCGCGGCGGGGAGAT
>NZ_NOXV01000248.1 GCF_002251835.1 Flavobacterium cyanobacteriorum | reverse complement strand
TGCCGGGGAGGCTATAGAAATGGTAAGGGTGCAATAGTAGAAGTTTTCTGATAAACAACTAATTCTTTTACCTTTATATATAGCGGTTTTACCGCTATTTTTATTTGTATACTATATAAATTTGTAGCTTTGGGTGTACAGAGGTACAACACCATGGCCAAAAAAACTCAAACACTGCTCCTGCACCTGTCGTGCTGCCTGATTTTTATATGCATACCTATATTGTCGTCACCTGATTTCAGGTCGGCAGAACTGTTTAATATTCCACTTTTCAAACGTGATTTTTTCACTTACCTGCTGTTGCTGGTATTTTTTTATGCCAACTACCTGTATTTAATCCCGGTTCTGTATTTCAGGAAAAGAAAAGTGCTTTTTTTTATAATTGCATTTTTATCGTTTGCTGCGATATCAGTTGTACCGGCTATACTTTTTCCTTTTAAAATGCCTGATATTATGATTCTGGCCGAGGGCGCAAAAAACAATACCATAGTCAAGCATGGCCTGATAACACCGTTCGAGGTAGGCTATGCGTTTCTGTTCCTGCTCATGTTCTTCGCATCCCTTTTGTTGAGAATGAGCGAACGCTTTAACTATATAAAAAGCGAGAAGTTGCGGACAGAGATACACTACCTCAAAGCACAGATAAACCCGCATTTCCTGTTCAATACCCTTAACAGCCTGTATGCCCTTACCCTTGCAAAATCAAACGAAGCGCCTGAAGCTGTTTTAAAACTTTCGGCAATGATGCGGTATGTGGTATCAGAAAGCAGTAATGACTATGTCCCGCTTGAAAAGGAAATTGATTATATACGCAACTATATATCATTGCAGCAGCTCCGCATGGACACCAACGTAAATTTCGTCTTTTCAGCAGAAGGTGATTTTACAGGGAGGCAGATTTCTCCGCTGGTACTTATTCCGTTCATTGAAAATGCCTTTAAATACGGGCTTAACCCGGAAAAGGACGCTTCTATAGCAATAAGCATAAAAACAAACGGCCCGGAGCTAATGCTGATGGTAAAGAACAAACGGGTAGCTACAGGCATACCTGATGAAGAAGCTACCCGCCAAGGAATGGAAAATACAAAACAGCGGCTGCAGTACCTGTACCCGAAAAAGCATAAATTGCTTATATTTGAACCCAAAGATACTTTTGAAGTACAGCTAACCATGGATTTAGGATGATACGTGCCATTGCAGTTGATGATGAGCCACTTGCCCTTAAAGTAATTGAGCACTATTGCCGGGAGCTGGGCACGCTGTCACTTGAAAAAACTTTTACCAAAACCAACGAGGCACTCAGCTACATCAACAAAAATCCCGTTGACTTGCTGTTCTTCGATATACAAATGCCGGGAAAGAACGGTATTGAACTTTATAAAGCGGCCGGCAGGGATATCCCTGTTATATTTACTACTGCCTACAGCCAATATGCTGTTGATGGGTTTAACATCAATGCAACGGACTACCTGCTGAAGCCATTTTCAAAAGAGAGATTTGAAACAGCGATACAAAAAGCTGAAAAAGAAATAAACTACAGGACACGGTTTTCTGCTACAGGCAACCTGCTTATCAGGGCTGACTATAAACTGCACAACATTACTATTGACGAAATAATACTTATTGAAGGCCTTGACGATTATATACGCATACACCTGAATGGCAAGCCACCGCTAACGGCAAGATTTTCAATGAAAGGCATACTGGAAAAGCTGCCCCCTCAGGCTTTTATAAGAGTACACCGATCATACATTATACCAGTTCGAAAAATAGCCACCATACAAAACAAAACCATAAGGATAGGCAGCTTTGTTATTCCTATAGGAGAAACATATAAAGAAGAACTAAATCGTTTTCTTTAAGATTTACCGCTATAAAATATCCGTTTACCTCATTTATTTGTTGTGTTTTAACATAAGTTCTATGTTTGCTTTAACAAAAATTTAGTAAATGAAAACGCTATTTAAACGTAACCTGCCTCTAATCTGCTTACTGCTTGTGTCTTTCATGGCCAACGCACAGCAACAGCCAAAACTTTTCGGGAAAGCACTGCCTGCACAAAGGCTTAACAATCCCAACAATGGCCGTATTCGCTGCGCTTCAGCAGAATATGAAGAATACCTTCAGCAGAAGTTCCCCGGAAGGGCAACTACGGCACAATTTGAGCAATGGCTGGGCCCTAAAATTGAGGCTGCAAGAACAGCGCGTATGGCCTCGCCTGAAAGCGTTACTACAGTAGTTACTATTCCTGTTGTTGTGCATGTTATACACAACGGAGATGCTGTAGGGGTTAATGAAAATATTGCGGATGCACAGGTAACATCGCAAATAACGGTGCTGAACCAGGATTACAGGCGGATGATAAACACTCCGGGGTATAATACCAACCCTGTAGGCGCTGACATGGAAATTGAATTTAAGCTGGCCCAGGTAGATCCTTCTGGAAATGCCACTACGGGTATAAACAGGGTTTACTTTAACCGCGCCAGCTGGAATGAATCCCAGGTAGAAAACACCATGAAACCGCAAACCCAGTGGGACCCTACGAAATACTTCAACATTTGGGTCTGCAACTTTGGCGGTGACCTTGAGGGGGTTTTAGGCTATGCGCAGTTCCCCTCGTCATCAGGCCTTGGCGGCCTTAACACAAATGAAGGCAGCGCCAATACCGATGGTGTAATTATAGGATACAAATATTTCGGCTCGTCAGACATTTACCCGGGCGGAACCTATGAGGCACCTTATAACAAAGGCAGGACTACAACGCACGAGGCAGGGCATTTCTTCGGCCTGCGCCATATTGATGGTGATAACTATACCTGTACCGTTACTACAACTGACTCAACAAAAGACTATTGCCCGGATACCCCGGCGATACTGGAACTGAATTATGAATGTGTTACTACAGATTCATGCCCTGCGGCCACCGGCAATGATATGATTGAAAACTACATGGATTATACTAATGACGCGTGCATGAATATCTTTACGCAGAACCAAAAAGGAAGGATACAAACCGTATTGCAAAACTCGCCACGAAGGGCAACACTTACTACCTCCAACACATGGATGGCCCTGGGTATGGACGAATCGGATATTGCATTGCAGAGTGTAACCCTGTATCCTAATCCCGCAAATGATATATTAAATATTAATACAGGAGCGGAACTGCCTGATAGCTATACAATATTCAATAGTATTGGCCAGGTAGTTGCCGAAGCTAAAATTACAGGCACCAACAGCCTTGCTATCAATACATCAGCTTACAGCAGCGGCATGTATTTTATAAAGATAGATAAAGGCAGCCAGTCAAAAACATTAAAGTTTGTAAAAAGTTAATTGTTTGTTTTCCTAATCCCCCTTTCAAAAGCGGCACTTCAGGGCGCCGCTTTTTTTTATGACTCCGGGGCCAGTTCAATCTCCAGCCCGTTAATTTCCTCTGTTATGTTTATCTGACATCCCAGCCGGCTGTTCGGCTTTACATAGAATGCTTCCGAGAGCATGGCTTCCTCATCAGGGCCCATTTCGGGCAGGCCTACATCATTCAGCACATAGCACTGGCAGGAAGCACACATGGCCATACCGCCGCAAACGCCTATAGTACCCTCCGGAGCCAGTTCATAAGCACGCACCAGCTCCATAATGTTCATTGACATATCAGTTGGCGCCTCAACCTGATGTGTTACACCATCACGGTCAGTTATTTTTATGGTTACGTCCATGTTCGTATTAATGTTATAAAGTTCAAAGTTTAAAAAATCCGTTGAACAACTTTACAACTTTCAATATTTAAGCTTTCAACTGTTATTCTATCGCCTTCACTACCTGTTTTTCGGCTTCCTTGCGTGTGCCGTCAAAACCGTCAACACCGCTTACCGTAGTATATTTAAGCACATATTTTTTGCCGGGGTTAAGCCTGTTGTATACGCTCTGGCACATTAGCGTGGCTTCATGGAAACCGCACAATATAAGCTTTAGCTTACCCGGATAGGTATTAATATCGCCTATAGCGTAAATGCCTTCAATATTGGTCTGGTAATCCAGCGCATTATTTACTTTAATGGCATTCTTCTCTATTTCCAGGCCCCAGTGGGCTATAGCGCCAAGTTTTGGGGTAAGCCCGAAAAGAGGGATAAAATAATCTGTCTCAATAATACTCTTTTCGCCTTCTATGTCAATCTCCAGAGCCTCAACTTTATCTTTACCGTGTATAGCGGTTACTTCAGCAGGTGTAATCAGGCTTATCCTGCCCAGCTTTTTAAGTTCCTGTACTTTTTCTACAGAATCCAGTGCACCGCGAAACTCATTCCTGCGGTGTACAAGTGTTACCTCACTGGCTACATCAGCAAGGAAGATACTCCAGTCCAGCGCTGAATCTCCGCCGCCTGCAATAACGATACGCTTATTACGGAAAAGCTCAGGATTCTTCACAAAATATTCAACACCTTTATCTTCATAAAATTCAATGCCGTCAATAAGCGGCTTGCGGGGATCAAAACTGCCCAGGCCACCGGCAATGGCAACAGCCTTTGCGTGGTGCTTAGTACCTTTATTGGTAGTTACTATAAAAGTGCCATCCTCCAGCTTATCTATGGTTTCAGCCTTTTCGTTCAGTGTGAAGCCCGGCTGGAACTGCTTTATCTGCTCCATAAGGTTATCCACAAGCTCACCGGCCAGTACTGACGGGAAGCCCGGAATATCGAATATAGGTTTTTTAGGATAAAGTTCTGACAGTTGCCCGCCCGGTTGCGGAAGCGCATCGATAATATGGCATTTCAGTTTAAGAAGCCCGGCTTCAAATACGGCAAAAAGCCCTGTCGGGCCCGCACCGATAATTAAAATATCTGTAGTGATCATTTGTTAGTTTTCGATATAGATTCCAGGCATAAATTTCCTGTATATCTTTTTCTTATTATATGATAATTATCACTTAGCGCATCAGGCGATATTGACCACGGTTTCTATTTGCGGCGCATATTTTTTTATGGTGGTTTCCACACCGGCCTTCAGTGTCATCTGGTTAACACTGCAGCCCACGCAGGCACCCTCAAGGCGCACCTTAACATGCTTGTTGTCCTCAATGTCTATTAATGAAATATTGCCCCCGTCTGACTCAAGGAAAGGGCGTATCTCGTCAAGCGCCTTTTCTACGTTAAGTTTAATTTCTTCTGTTGTCATTTTATTTCTTTTTAACTGCTGAACAGCCAGCCATTGTAGTTATTTTAATAGCCTCGGTTGGCGGAAGGCTTTCGTTCCTGTTCACGGTTTCCTGCACTACGGCACGCGCCAGCTCCTCAAATGCTGTTTCAAGCGGCGTAGCAGTCTGCAATGCGGCAGGACGGCCATAATCGCCGGCCTCACGGATACTTTGTACCAGAGGGACCTCGCCCAGGAAAGGCACATCAAGGTCTTCTGCAAGGTTTTTGGCGCCTTCTTTGCCAAAAATATAATACTTGTTATCCGGAAGCTCTTCAGGCGTAAAATAAGCCATATTTTCTATTATGCCCAGTACAGGGACATTAATGCTCTCCTGCTGGAACATCGCTACACCTTTCCTGGCATCGGCAAGAGCAACAGCCTGTGGTGTACTTACCACAACTGCACCAGTTATAGGTAACGACTGCATGATGCTAAGGTGTATGTCGCCTGTTCCCGGCGGAAGGTCTATAAGCATAAAGTCAAGTTCGCCCCAGTCTGCATCAAATATCATCTGGCTCAGTGCTTTAGATGCCATAGGCCCCCTCCATATTACGGCCTGCTCAGGCGTGGTAAAAAATCCTATGGAAAGTATCTCGACACCATAGCTGGTTATCGGCTTCATCTTGCTTCTGCCCTCAACCTGTACCGATATGGGGCGTTCCCTCTCCACGTCAAACATTATCGGCATGGATGGCCCGTATATATCCGCGTCAAGCACACCTACCCTAAAGCCCATTTTTGCCAGCGAGACTGCCAGGTTGGCCGTAATGGTCGATTTACCCACACCGCCTTTGCCTGATGATACCGCTATGATATTACTAATACCCGGAATGGCCTTACCCTTAATTTCGGGTTTTTCAGGCGCTTCCACTTTAACGTTCACTTTTACCTGTGCCTCAGCGGACACCTTTTCCTTTATGGTCTGTATTATGTCGGCCTCAGCACGTTTGCGTATGTGCATGGCAGGGTTGTGCAGCACAAGCTCAACAACCACCTCATCCCCAAAGGTAAGGACGTTGCGTACGGCACCGCTCTCTACCATGTTTTTGCCTTCTCCGGCTATAGTAATGCCCTCAAGGGCCTGCAATATTTGTTTTCTGTCTAATTTCATTGTAATTATTCTATCAGCCAGTTAATTAAGACTGATTTCAAATTGCAAAGATAATAGGAAAAGTTCAGACGGTAAAGTTTGGGGCATATTATTATTTTGCCAGGAATTACGCTAACTACCCAAATTAAGGGGTAAGCTCAATTATTGTGGCTGTGTCCCAGTTCCTTTGCAGGATCCCAAAAGTGCTTATCGAAATCAACCACTTTGTTATCCTCTACCCTTATGCCTTCATTTTCGAGCAGCTGCTGCATAAGGTTGCTGCCCGGGAAATGATGCTTGCCGGAGAGCAGCCCTGCCCTGTTGACTACGCGGTGTGCAGGCACATCTTTAGTATGGCTTGCGTTCATGGCCCAGCCTACCATGCGTGCGGAACCCTTAGCGCCTAAGTAATTGGCTATGGCACCGTATGAAGTTACCCTGCCATACGGAATAAGGCGGGCTATCCCGTATACTTTTTCAAAAAAACTTTCTGAGTCCTTTGAAGCCATAAATTATAAATTTCTGAGTATCCTTATGAGGGCCAGTATAGAAACAAGCCCTGTTACTGCTCCTATAAAATAATGGGAGTTTTCCATAAAGTAGATGGTTCCCCTGCCCACTTTTTTAAAGCAGATAATGTACAGGTAAAAGACCGCCAGCGCGCCAAGCGTTGCCCCCGTCACGAACAGTAAAACAAACAGGTTGCCAAACTCAAAATAGCCTTGCTTTGCCAGTGTTACACTAACAAATACATAATACGGAATCGGGAAAAAGTTTAGTGATGATAATAAAGCCCCTAAAAAAAAATTACCGGTTTTACTGCGCAGTTTTACCACCTCATCTTCTACTTTGGGTATTTTCTTTTTCACTAAAAAAAGGAAATAAACGGTAAGCAGTAAAAATATAACCAGGCCAACTTCTTCCAGCAGTTCAATAATATCGGGATGGCTGCTAATAAATTTAGCAAAGGAAACCGCTACATACGTCTGGATGAAGATAACAGAAGCTGCCCCAAGCGCAAAAACAACAGCCCTCTGGTGCCCGTCGCGGATACTGATTTTAGCCGCAGTCATATTAATGAGCCCCGGCAGCAGTATGCCTAAAGCCGATAAACCAAAACCCAGTAACAGTGGCAGGGTTATATCCATCTTATTTTATTTTGAACCGGATATAGGTAATGGGTTTGCCCATTTCAAGATATTGCTGCTCATAAAACGTTTGTATAGCTGTAACTACATCGGGCGCGCCTTCGTTTTTATATACATTATGGTTGGCATATACCACTTCATGGCCTTCGCCGTGCAATAACCCAAGGGTATAACCGTGCATAAATTCGCTGTCGGTTTTCAGGTTTACTACGCCATCAGGCTTCAATATTTTTTTATAGCGCTTCAGGAAGTCAGCATTGGTCATCCTGTGCTTGGTCCGCTTATATTTAATTTGGGGGTCAGGGAAAGTAATCCATATTTCTGAGACCTCCCCTTCTGCAAAAAAATGTTCAATAAGCTCAATCTGCGTACGCAGGAAAGCCACATTGGCAAGGTTTTCCTCTACAGCGGTTTTAGCCCCCCTCCAAAAACGTGCACCCTTAATATCGATACCTATAAAGTTAATATCCGGGTAACGCTTTGCCAGTCCTATCGAATATTCGCCTTTTCCGCAGCCGAGCTCAAGCACTATGGGATTAGGGTTCTTAAAAAAATCGCTGTTCCATTTGCCCTTTAAAGGAAACTTTCCGGCTACAGCCTCATCCCTGGATGGCTGCAGTACATTACCAAAGGCCTCATTTTCCTTAAAACGCTTTAATTTGTTTTTACTTCCCACGCTTAAAATTAAAATTTCGGTAAAATTAGGGAAATATCCGATACTTATATAATTTAAAATGGTTCATTGGAAGGCCTACTTTGTCTTCTCGAGAGTGAATGAAAATTCTGAGCCCTGCCCCGGCTTGCTCTCCACATAGATTTTTTCTTCGTGCGCTTCGATGATATGTTTTACAATGGCAAGGCCCAGGCCTGAGCCGCCTTCTGAGCGGGCACCGCTTTTATCAACCCTATAGAAACGCTCAAACAGCCTTGGTATGTGTTTGGCTTCGATGCCATCGCCATTGTCCTTAACGCGCACAATGATTTTATTATTTACCAGGTCTTCCACGGCTACCTCTGTGGTACCGTTTTCCTTACCATATTTTATGGAGTTTACTACAAGGTTGGTAATAACCTGCTGTATCTTTTCCCGGTCGGCATAAACCATTACTGGTTTTATGTATTTTTGGTCGAACATGAGCATAATTCCTTTCTTATCGGCCTTCATTTCCAGGAGGTCAAAAACATTCTGCACGACCTCTATAATATTAAATACAGAAAAAGTGAGGTTGAGGTCGCCCACCTCCATTTTAGTGATCATGTCCAGGTCCTGCACAATATAAATAAGCCTCTCTACGCCTTTTTCGGCCCGCTGCAGGTATTTCTTCCGGAGCGATTTGTCGTTCATGGCGCCGTCGAGCAACGTAAGCAGATAGCCCTGGACTGTAAAAAGCGGTGTTTTAAGTTCGTGCGATACATTGCCTAAAAATTCACGGCGGTATTCTTCCCTGATTTTAAGTGTTTCTATTTCGATTTTTTTATCCCGTGCAAATTTTTGTACTTCCATCGTAAGGGTCGCCATGTCAGTGGTAATAGGCTTATTGCGGAAAGTGCTCGACTCAAGCAGGGAAACATCATCATAAATTTTCTTGACACGCCTGTAAATGAACCGCTCCACGCGGTATTGGAGTACAAAAAATGAAAACAGGAACAAAGGCGCGCAGTAAAAAGCGATGACTTCCCACGTAATGTATGGATAAAATTCTTTTAGTATTGCCAGGCAGGCAACAGAAAATAAAGTAATGTATGATGCTGACTTTACAGCAAATTTGTATGATTTTTTAAAACTTATTGCCACTAAATCTCGAGCTTGTAGCCCACACCTTTTATTGTTTTAAACAACTCATCCCCGATTTTTTCCCGGAGTTTCCGTATATGCACATCGATAGTCCGTCCTCCTACTACTACCTCATTACCCCACACTTTATCGAGTATTTCTTCCCTTTTAAATACTTTGCCGGGTTTTGAGGCCAGCAGGTAAAAAAGTTCAAATTCTTTCCGGGGCAGCACTATTTCCCTGTCTTCAAGTATAATTTTATATTCTTCCCTGTTGATTTCAATAGCGCCAACCCTCAGGATATCAATTTTATCCTCATCTTCCCTGAGCCTCCGCAAAAGCGCTTTGACCTTGCTGACCAGAAGTTTAGGCTTGATAGGCTTGGCTATATAATCGTCGGCGCCGGCGTCAAACCCGGCAACCTGTGAATAATCTTCACTGCGAGCTGTAAGAAAAGCAATAATGACATTAGTAAGCTCTGGTATTTTCCTGATATTTTCACAAGCCTCCATCCCGTCCATCTCCGGCATCATAACATCCATAATGATAAGGTGCGGAAGCTCTTTCCTGGCCTTCACTATGGCCTCTTTGCCATTGCCGGCCGTAATTACCTGGTACCCTTCCTGTGAGAGGTTATACCCTACAATTTCAAGAATATCCTGCTCATCATCAACCAACAAGATCTTAATGTCTTTTTTCTTCATAGTGACATGTTAGTGTTTATTTTCGGGGAGTAAAGGTAAAGATAATAAAAAATGATTTCGGTTACTTAACCGTAATTTAATCTGTTAACAATTTCATAATAAATTATAAATCCAAACGTAACGTTTATCTAACATTTGATTTCAAATGCTGGAGTTTCTTTGCGCCAAAATAATAAACAACATTTGAAACGCAACAATGAACTTAAAATTACTTTTGCTAACCCTGTTTTTCACGGCTTTAGGATTTTCCCAACAAAATGGCACTGTTACGGGTACTATTGCTGACAAGGACATGGCTAATGCCCCGCTCCCCTTCGCTACCGTCACGGTTAAAGGAACATCAATCACAACCAACACCGATGAAAATGGTGTTTATACATTGTCCGTACCGGCCGGCAACCACAGGCTGGTTATTTCATTTTTAGGGTATTCTACGGATGAAGTACCGGTTACAGTACAGGCTAATGAAACCGTAACAGTTAACCACTCTTTAGGGTCAGACAGTGTGAAGCTGGAAGAAGTAGTACTGACCACAACAAGGAAAAAGAACACAGAAACTGCATTATTGCTTGAAATGCGCGAAGCCAAGCAGGTGGTAAGCGCCATATCGGCAGAGCAGATATCAAAATCAACCGACGGCAACGCGGCAGAGGCTGTACAAAGGGTGCCCGGCGTAACTATTGTTGACGGACGCTTTGTAATGATCCGGGGCCTAAGCGAACGCTACAATAACGTATTGCTGAACAATTCTATTGCGCCAAGTACCGAAGTGGACAAAAGGACTTTTTCATTTGACCTGATACCTACCAGCTCACTGGACAAGATGGTGATTTACAAAACGGGCTCCGCAGATAAGCCCGGAGACTTTGCCGGTGGTATAATCACGGTTACAACATCAGAAAGTACTGCAGAGTTTACCAAGGCTGAAGTAGGCTTTGGCTACCGCTCAGGCACTACATTTGAAGACCAGTACCGCACAGAGGGCTCAGATACCGACTGGCTGGGCTTTGACAAAAGCTACAGGCCGCTGCCTGACGGATTTTCATCAAACCCGGCTACAGGCGATGTTTCTGCATCGCAAGCCAACAGGCTGCCGAATAATTTTGAGCCTACCAGGAAAACTGCCTTTTTTGATAATGGCTTTGGTTTTGGCCTGGGCAGGAGGATAAGGCTTAGCGACAACAACAGCCTTTTTACCATAAACACCATATCATATTCTAACTCATACCAAAATCTTGATAGGGTATTCAGGCGATATACTACGCTAAACCCCGGAGAGGAAAGGCCTCCTTTAAGGGATGACTTTAACGATAATGTGTATTCAAACACTGTAAGGCTGAACCTGTTATCAAACTGGATATTAAGCCTTGGCAGCAATACTAAAATCAGGTTTAAAAACCTTTTCAACCAGCAGGGAAACGACGAAACACTGATCCGTCAGGGTTACAACTTATTACAGCGAGGACCTGACGATTTTATAAGAAACTACTATTCATTTTACCAGAGCCGTTTTATCTATACCGGCCAGCTTGAAGGCGAACACAATTTTGCAACTAATAAAAAACTGGACTGGGTTGTTGGGTATAACACCATAAATGATGATACTCCTGATTTCAGGAGGGTGCGTACTTTCCAAAGGCTTACTGAACCGAATGCCCCCATCAGGATTTTTGACTCACCATCAACCAATCCCTTTGAAGCAGGAAGGTTTTATGGAGAACTTGATGAATACAGCATCAATAACGGCGTCAGCTTTACCTATGATATTGAGAGGGAAAAAGAAGGGGAAGACATCGGCAATATAAGCCTTAAAGGCGGGTATTATGCGAGTTACAGGGAACGCGATTTTTCGGCTAAATATTTTACATATACAATACCGGTAACTATCGGTGAAGAAAGAAGGCAGGAACTGGTATTACTTCCCATATCAGAAGCTTTCAGCTCTACCTATGTTAATGATGTGGATGGTTGGTTATTAAGTGAAGGGACAAGGCCAACCGACTCTTACAAAGCCGACAATACCTATCTTGCCGGCTATGCGCAGGCAACTATACCGCTCTATAAATTTGACATTACTGCGGGAGTAAGGGTGGAACATAACGTACAAACGCTTGATACCAGCCTTGACAACGGAAATAACGTTAATATTAACAATCCCATTACCTCAGTACTCCCCAGCTTTAATATAGGGTATAACCTAAGTGAACGCTCAATTGCCCGTGTATCGTATAGCCGCACGGTAAACCGGCCTGAATTCAGGGAACTGGCGCCCTTCGTATTTTATGATTATGTATTTGATGCCCCTATTTCAGGTAATCCGGACCTTGATGTGGCTACTATTGACAATATAGACTTAAGATATGAATTCTACCCTACGCAGGGCGAACTAATCAGCCTTGGCACTTTCTTTAAAAGGTTTGACAAGCCTATAGAACTTAACGCAATTATAGCGGGAGGTGATTCACAACAATTTAAATATGCAAATGCAAAAGATGCTACTAATTACGGTTTAGAACTTGAAATCAAGAAATCTTTCCGCGGTTTATTTGACAATATTTTCTTTGACCGTTTGTCTGCAAATATCAATGCCTCATATATAATTTCAGAAGTTGACCTTGGTACAGGGCCGCTGGCACAGGACAGGACAAGGGCACTACAGGGGCAGTCGCCTTATATCATAAATGCTGCCCTTGGGTACACTGATGATAAAAATCTTAGCGTGAATGTGGTATACAACAGGTTTGGAGACAGGATATTTTCGGTAGGCGATAACAACTTCCCAAGCTGGTATGAACTTTCAAGGGATAATATAGACCTTACCGTTTCAAAAAAGATCTATAATACAACCTTTAAACTTGGTATACAGGATATACTTAATGCCAAGTACAGGATATATGAGGACAGCAACCGTGATGAAAAGATCAGGGAGGAAGACGATAATGTTGTAAACTCATTCAGGAGGGGTACACGTTTTACCCTTAGCATTGGATATAACTTTTAACTAAATAACACAATTTTAAATCTAAATCAATTATGAAAAAAAGTCTTTTACTGACAGGCATTTTTGCTTTGATGGCTGCTTTTACATCGTGCAGTGACGATGACAGCAACAACAACAATAACAACGGCGGCGGAAACAACAACATTGTTGAGCTTACCGGAACACTTTCAACAAGAACGCTTACAAAAGATAAAAAATATCTTTTAAAAGGGCAGGTATTTGTGGGTAACACTACAAACAACACTAACCAAACCCTAACTATTGAGCCGGGCACTGTTATTATGGGCGATAAAACATCAAGGGGTACACTTATTGTAACTCCTGGTAATAAAATTATTGCTAACGGTACTGTGGCTGAGCCTATCGTATTTACTTCTGCACTGCCTGCAGGAAGCAGGGACAGGGGTGACTGGGGTGGCCTTGTTATCCTTGGAAGAGCCAGGGTAAATCAGTCTAACCCTTCAATTGAAGGTATCAGCCCGCAGGTAAACTATGGTGGTGATAATGACAGTGATGATTCAGGAACGCTTAGGAACGTAAGGGTAGAATTTGCAGGTATCGAGCTTACTCCAAACAACGAAACCAACTCTATCACTCTTGGTGGTGTTGGAAACCAGACCGATATTGAAAACTGCCAGGTATCTTTTGGCGGTGATGACGGTTTTGAGTGGTTTGGCGGTACTGTGAATGCAAAAAACCTTATCGCTTTTGCTACATGGGACGATTCATTTGACGTTGACTTCGGTTTCTCCGGAAAAGTACAGTTTGGCCTTGAAGTACGCTACCCTAGCTTTGCTGACCAGTCTGGCTCTAACTCTTTTGAAATTGATAATGGCCCGAACGATAATGAAACTGCTTTCCTTACCACAGGTGTATTCTCTAACTTTACCTGTGTAGGGCCAAGAGCTGTGAACACACAAAGCATCAATGCTAACTTCCAGCACTCAATAGACCTGAGGAGAAGGGCTGCCGCCACCATTGCAAACTCTGTTTTTGTAGGTTATCCAAGGGGTATCAGGATGAACCAGCAAACTGTTTATAATAACTATAATGGTGGTACCGGTGCATTACTTAACAACATTCTTGTAGCTGATCTTCAAACATTCAGTGTAGGTACAGGTATGACTGCTACTGCTACAGACCTTCAGACACTGTGGAATGCTCCTGCTAACGGCAACACAACTGTTACATCTCTTCCTGCAGGAGGTTTCCCTGAAATTTACAGTCAATTAGGCTTTAACACCAATATATTCTTTGGTACTAGTTTACCATCAGCCTACACTGCCAACCCAACATTTGCGGTAACTTCAGGTACGCTTACTACCGGGGCTTCATTTACCAACAGCAGGCTTAGCAGCGGATTTGAACAGGTTGCTTACAGGGGTGCTTTCGGAGCTACGGACTGGACAGACGGATGGGCTGAATTTAACCCTATCAACAAGGCTTACTAATAAAATAAAATCATATTTTTGAAGAGCTTAACCACCCGGTTAGGCTCTTTTTTAAATTCTACTATATGCGCAATCTACTTTTACTTCTGCTTTTAACAATAACATTTGTATCCTGCAAAGAAAAAAACAGCAACCCCCAACAGCTGAGCCCTGCCGAACAGGAAAGTTTCAAGTATGCTGTTTCCCGCTACATAAATAAAGCCCCGAAAGATGCTGAAGGGAACAAAAAATTTGACGCGGCTTATGACAACGGATACAGGATCATGGCACAGAAAAACGATTTACTGCATTATTATAAAGATGATAAAACTGGCACAGTATATTTTGCCATTGCCAAAATAGCGCCCAGCCTCAAACTGAAAAAAGTGGCTACGGGCGGTAAGCTTAAATTTGATGCAAAAGGGGAAATAGCAGCATATGAAGAAGTGTTCCGCACGTGGAAAATGGAAGAAGGGGAACTAAAGCAAAAAACAGCCCTACTCTTTAAAAAATTTATTGACGGAGAAGACCTGTCACCTTACTATACCAAAAATGCAAACGGTGAGTCCTACATAGAGTTCCCGGACGAAAATACATATTACGACAAAAACAGCCGCGGCTGGAAAACAAAATTGATCATACCTTAGATTTTAAACTAACGGGGCTGCACGGAACCTTAAAATTGCAGCCTCATTTTTTTTGGTATACTATTTGAAATTAAATTATTACCTTTACGGCATCATTTTAAATTAAATGAAAAAAAAATACTTTTATATCACTTTACTGTTGTTTTTCCTTTTTACCCTTGGCGCCGCAGCCCAGGAGAAAAAAGGGGAAACCATAGACGGCCTCACCATATACCCCAACCCGGTGAGTACCGGCAGGATATATATTACCTCAAAATCATCCCTTAATAAAGAAGTGGAGATTTATGATGTATTAGGTAAAAAAATACTGGCCGCTACCATAAGCGCCAAAGAACTCAATATAAGCGCCCTGACCCCGGGTGTTTATATTATTAAGGTAAAAGAGGGCGAGGCTACCGCCACACGCAAGCTTATAGTAAAATAAAACTTCCTTTTTTTTAAACCTTCCTCTCAAAAACCATTTTGAAAATTAACGATTTAAAAACATTACAACCCTTTTTTGTGATATATTTTGCTTAATTTTACACCCGAAAATATAAAAAACAGAAACATGAAAAAATTTTACACTTTATCTTTATTGTTCGTTGCAGGTTTGTCGTTTGCTCAATTTGCTGAGCCATTTGCCGGAACAGGTGCATTAAGCGGAACAAATGGATGGACAACACATAGTGGTACTGCTAGTCAACTTCAGATAATTACTGGATCACTGAATTACACCGGCCTAAATTCAACAGGAAATAAGATTACTCTTGTAGCTGGTAATAGCGAAGATGTTAACAAGGCATCAGCTGCAGCTTTAACAGGTAGTGTATATTATTCAGCAGTTATTAATTTACCAAATACAACTGGATTAGCTGTTAATACTGGCAACGGAGACTATTTTATGTCACTAGGTTCGACTGCTGGAGCAGCAGTAAATACTTTACCTTGTCGCCTTTATATAAAATTGGGCTCGGTTGCGGATACGTTTAACTTAGGAATATTAAATAGTACAGGGGGTACAGTAACTCCTAGTTATATTTCTACTGACTATACACCTGGCACACCACTTTTTGTAGTAATAAAATATGATATGCCTAATAATATAGCTAGCCTTTATGTAAACCCCGCTATTGGAAGTTCAGAAGGTACTCCTACAATAACTAATGCAACAGGAACTACTGCAGCTCCAGCACAAATTCTTTCTTTAACAGTACGTCAGGGTGGTAATGCAACTTCAGGAACAGGAAATATTGAAATTGACGAGATAAGACTTGGTTCTACATGGGCTTCTGTAACATCAGCTGATGTGGCTTCAACTAGAAAATTTGATGGCATTTCAGGCCTAAAAATGTACCCTAACCCGCTTATCGGCAATGTGCTTACCATAACTTCTGACAGCGGTGCTGACAAAACTATCGCGGTATATGATGTGCTTGGCAAGCAGGTACTTAACACTAAAGTAGTTGACGGCACGGTAAATGTTGCTTCACTTACTTCTGGTGTTTACATTGTAAAAATCACCGAAGAGGGCAAAACCGCTACACGCAAGCTCGTAGTAAGGTAATAACAACTTCTTTATGATAACCAAAAAGCACCGCTAAGCGGTGCTTTTTTTATTGTACTTTTGCACAAAACAACACATTGGTTACCGCTGCCGACATATTTACCCTGTCCTCTAAAAAAGAATTTGAAAAACTGGCCCTGAAGGTGTTCCGCCACCAGTTTGCCAACAACAGGGTGTACCGGGATTTTTGCACATTCCTGCACGTTGGCCCCCGCGAAGTAAAATCACTACAGGCCATACCTTTCCTGCCCATACAGTTTTTCAAAACCCACAACGTGGTGAGCTCCGACACCCCTGCAGAGGCAACTTTTACCAGCAGCGGTACTACAGGGACGGCAACCAGCAGGCATCTTGTAACGGACCTGGGCCTGTATGAGCAGAGTTTCCGGCTGGGTTTTTCACGCTTTTACGGAAATATTGAAGATTATGCCGTCCTGGCCCTCTTACCGTCCTACCTGGAGCGTGATGGATCGTCATTAATCTACATGGTTGAGGACCTGATAAAGCGCTCCGGCAACCCCCACAGCGGTTTTTACCTGCATAATTATGACGAACTGATAAGCAAGCTCACCACGCTTGATGCCACAGGGGAAAACGTACTGCTGATAGGGGTCACCTATGCCCTGCTCGACCTGGTGGAAAAACAACACTTCAGCCTGAAAAACACCATCATTATGGAAACCGGGGGCATGAAAGGCCGCCGCAGGGAAATGATCCGGGAGGAACTGCACGAAGTGCTGTGCAGGGGTTTCGGCGTGACAGCAATACATTCGGAATATGGCATGACAGAACTTCTTTCACAAGCCTATTCGGCGGGCAAAGGCATTTTTGAATGCCCGCCGTGGATGGATATTTTGATACGCGATACCGAAGACGCCTTAAGCTATGTCGGGTATGGCAAAACCGGGGGCATCAATGTGATTGACCTTGCCAATATCCATTCCTGCTCCTTTATTGCCACCCAGGATTTGGGAAAAAAATACCCCAACCACACTTTTGAAGTGCTGGGGCGTTTTGATCATTCCGACATCAGGGGATGCAACCTTATGGTTTTTTAAAGATAATGATTTGAAGCAGCCGGCCACGCGCCTCTATATAACCAGTGGTTCTGCTGTCAGCTGTATCTCCATAGGATGTCGCTTCCAAAGGTATGTTTTCGCATCCTTGTTAGCACCACCTGCCATACGTGCCTTGGTGGCTACATACTTGCGCGTTAGGGCTCTGTATCTTTGCCACGTTCAAACTTTAAAAAGTATTTGTGCAAAGGTTATTAATTTAATGGGCAGTTTGAATTATTCATTTTTCCATTTCTCATAAATTTTTTTAATACTCCGAAATCTAGACGAAACTCCAAAGCATTCACTAAAATTATCTACAACTTCAAATATCACATCTCTATATTCAGTTTTCCAATCACGATCTAATAAATACTTATGAAGAATGCAATATGATAATCTATCAAGCGCATTTAAATAGTTTTCTCTAGAAACTTTAATTTTGTCTTGTAAGAGTTCTAATGAATCTGAATTCGGGTTTTCACCTCTTAAGTTGATGTCAATATTATATTGCCTTACTTCAAAACTGCATTGGTCAAAATATTCTTTCCTTTTATTAAGTTCACTTTCTAATTCGAGAACTGTCATTAGTGTACTATTACGTTGACTCTCTTCTAGATTCTTCAATTGTACTCTTACTTGTTTGATTTGAAACCAAGCAATAAATAAAATGCAGAGCGAAATGATTGTCGAGAATAAAGAGGAATAAGCACTTATCCAATCTGTGACTGATGGTTCCATCATCCTCTCAATTTTGCCATCAACTGCTGAATAACTATTTCAGCTTTTTGAGAGTTAGAAATTGTATTTTGATGATCCTGAGATTTTGTTTCGATATCTCGAGGATGAGCTTTAAAGTATGTTAATAGTTCTAAAACGTTAAATCCCGAACTTATTGCTTGGTCAATAACAGTTCTAACTTCTGCAGAAGTTTTTGCATTAGCTAATTGCGCAATTAATTTTTGAAGTTGTTCACTTTTCATTAGATAGAAATTAGATGACCAATTTAATAATCTTTACGGAATTTCGTGATGGAAGTTTTTAACAATTGCCCATAACGGCCTAGCTGATTTGCGAAGTGATCTGCATTTTGCACATCGCTTTGTTGTCGGGCAGTCCTGTAGGGCTAACTTAGGCAAAATCGCCTACAGGGTTGTGCGGGAAGCCCGTAGGGATTTCGGCACAGCACTGTCAACCTATTTTAGGACAAGTCATCATATTAGATGCCTTACTTTAATTTTTTTATATTTTTTACCCATTCCTAAAGCTATCGCTGTCGGATTTTTAATGATTAACTCACCTTTTTGCAAACCTGCAATTGCTTGCTTGATTTCTTGAAATTCTGTTCCTGATACACCAAACAAATCTTTTATTACACCATCGTTTATAGATTGTTGTTTCATAATTAATGGATATTGTGCATTAGCATAAAAATCGAAATACTCGCTCTTGTAACTGTCCATATTTTGTGTTGCAAGAATAATACTAAGTCCTTTATTTCTTCCTACTGCTATCAAGTCACGAAGCGGTTTGTTGTCAAAGCCCAACATATAGTGTGCTTCGTCAATTATGGTAAAGTGTCTGAGTTCAACACAATCTTCATCAACTGCCTGTTTAGGTAATTTCTCGTAAATGGTATTCAGTTTGGAAACAATAAAATAAACAATAGCTTTTGCAATCGGGCCGTCTTTTGGGAAAGCATCCATTTTCACAATGTAGCTGTCCTTAATCAAATCAATTTTGTCTTCTGAAGCAAATAAGTTATTTCTTATCAGTTGTTTGAGAACAGATTTTACGCTATCATCTTTATCTCTTTCTCTCTCATTTTGAAGCTGTGTGTACTGGCCTAAAATGATTTGAAAAGTTACTGGTGAGTTTGATGTTTGTTTGTATGCGTTGATTATGGCTTCCGATAATCGGTTGCTCATATTAGCACTGATTGTTGCTCTGTCTATGGAACATAAAGCAGTTGCTAATTCTGTTGAATACAGATTAATTTCATTTTGCGGTTTGCCTGTAAAGTCTTTGAACGGAGAGAATGGCAATGGAGCCAAAATCGGGTCAAGTATGGCACTCCGGTCTGTTTCAAAAAGCTGAAGCCAGCCATTGTTTGCAGGATCTGAAAATTCGCCTTTATAATCAAAGAGTAAAAAATTGACTGGATATGAACTTTCAATAGAAAGTGTTCGGATTTCATTCAGCAATACCGCAAGTAAATTTGATTTTCCTGAACCTGTGGTGCCTGCAACTAAAATTTGAGTATTTGGAATGTCTCTACCATTAAGATTGAGTGCTGCCGGAATCTCATCTTCATAGGAGCCAATGTCTAAATTCAAAAATGGGATTGAACCTGCTTTGCCACCTTTTGAAGTTGTAACGGTATTTAATAACCAATCATCCAAAACTCCATCTTTCAATAAAACATCTTTACCTCTTAGAATTTCTGAATTGATGATTTTACTTTTCAATGTGGTATTTTCCCAATCAACTGGTAAATCATGATAACGCAATTTTAAAAGTGCTGAATAGGCACCACCTAAATTGTGTAAGGTGAAAAGGGTTTCAAAAATCCTGTTGCTGGTTTTGGATAGTTGTATTTGTTCAATGGCTTGTACATCTCTTTGTTCTTTACTTGAAAGACCTGCCAATAAACAAATCCGCATTATTTTATTTCCGTTAATCGTAACAGGCTTATTGCTTGTGGTGTATTTTTCAAGATTTAAACGCTGTTCAATCTTATAGCGGATGTCGTGTAGGTCGTCCATTAAACCTTCCGCTTGCCTTATATTTTGTAAGTTTATTACACTCATTGCTTAATCATTTAGGGTTACGCCAAAATAGCCTTTAACAACATCGGTAAGCTGTTTTTCTTTATCTCGTTGAAGTGTGTAGGTTTTTGAAATAAACGGTTCAATTTTTTCAAGGTCTTTACCGATTCTTATTTCACTATCACTGCTCAATAGGATGGTTTGCTGCGACAGGTCAGGGAAATAGTTTTCCAGTACTATGGCTCGGCTTGTTTCGTCCAAAACACCCATTACGGTATCAATCATTACTGGCGGGTCGTAGTCTCCAAACTCGTGAAGCGATTTAAGTAAAACCTGAATAACAACTTGCTTGGATGCAGTATTTAACTGGCTCAAATAAATTTCATTACCTTTTTTGTGATAGATTTTAAAGGTCAAGTCCTTTAAGTTTTCAGAAAGTTCCACTCTGTCAATCACATCATGGTAGGCAGAAAGATTGATATTTAAATCTTGCTTCATTTTTAATTCAATCTGCTGCTTTTTGATTTTTAATAATCGGTTGGCAACATCTTCAAAAAAACCTTTCAGTTTACCTAATGCTTCATATTTTGGATCTGGTTCCTGGCTGGTTTGAATATCAAATTGGTGGAGCCGTTTCTCAATTTTGATTATTTCGCCTTTTACTTCTGCAATTTGAATTTCCAATTTTTTAATATTGGATTCATTGTCTTCATAAGCTTTCAGCAACACATAATCCCTACCAGTGATTTGCTGTTTCATTTGCTCAACCTGACTTTCGAACAATGGAATTTGAGTTATGGAAAAATTCAGTTCAACTTGTTGCTGATTAAGTGATGGGAAGGTATTTGCGGCCCTCATATTGAGCAAACCTTCCAAGGCCTTCACTTCCGAAAATTCCAAAAAGTCATACAAGCTTTTTTCGTTGGTTTGCCCTGATTTAGCAATAACATAGTCAACTAATTCTTCTACTGTTACTGCTTTTAATACCAAATTGTTTTCGGACAGGTATTGAACAATTGATGTACTGATGGCTTCTATTTGTTCGGGGGCTATGTTGCTGTTTTGTTGTTGCTCCTGTTCGTTTTTGGTTTTCAGGATTAAGTTGACTTCCGTTTTTACGGCTTCAACTAACTTTGGCACACAGACATTCAACTCAATGTCTTTTACAAACTCATCTAACTCATCACGAAAAATGGTTTCTTTCTTGTAAATGTTCTCAATATGAGTTTTGGTTTGCTCTATCTTGTTTTTGATAGTTGTTTCCTCATTCAAACCAATTTTTAGGTTATCGTACAATTCTTTGTTAGCTACAGAATATTGCAGGGCATCTTGTAATTGGGTTTCAAGTGATGTTTGGTGTTCCTGCAATTTCTTTTTCTGCTCCACCAATTCAAGATATTCCTTCTTTTCATTTTCAATGTTTAGGCGTTGGGCTGTATAGGTTTGGAAAAGCGTTTCAGCACTTTTACTCATTTGCATATATTTGTTGAAGCCCATTACATTTTCTATGTTCTCACGTATTACCCTGTTCAGTTGGTCTTCTTTCAATAGATTACCGGCTTCCATTGCATCGAATAAAAAGTAACGGCTCAACTCCTGTGGCAAATTGGCTTTGATGATTTTATTGACCTGTGCTTCTTGCTCTGCTCGCTGGGCTGGTGGTGTGGCTGTACCGTACATAAATATGGTTCCGTTCATATTCAGTTTTACACTTTCTACCGGATTGCCTGATGGATTGAGCATATATATTCTGGTTAACACATATTGTTGTTCTTCATTCAATACCTTTCCTGTAAAGTGCAGTTCCAACATTATTTTTTCGTCCTCTTTACCTATGGCTCCTGCGTTCAACAGCTCTTTAAACTGCCTTGCATTGTGTATTTGCAAGCCATACAAAGCACCATAAATAGATTCAAACAAGGTGGTTTTACCACCACCATTGGCACCACCAATAAGTATTATGGGTTTGTCTTGCTCAACCGCTATGTCTAAATCAAGATTGAGATAGGTCTTAAAGTTTTTGGCTTTTATTTTCTTTATCAACATATTTTTAGTTCTTAGTTATCAGTGGTTAGTGGTTAGGTTTTTCTTGGTGTTATTGATGATAGTAGTTAGGATTTTAATGATTTCCACTGCATCGTTATTTATGCTTTCATATTCCGATTTGTTTAAGAAATTAGTTGCATTTAGTAACTCGAGCCAATAAATTGACCCATTACATTCCTTTTGTGAAATAGAAAGTTTATGGATAAAATCCTACTTGCTTTCTGCGTGTTCAGATTCTCGAACCATTGAACCAATAGCGGTTCCTGAACTCAGCAGCTGTTTTGAAAGTACAAATTCCTTTTTCTCAATAGAAAGAAATTGGTACAGTTTCACAATACGAACTGCAAAAGCAAAACTCTTTTTCTTCAAATTATTCTCCTTCATATCTTATCACTTATACCTAACAACTATCCCCTAAGCTTTAGCAACGCTTTTTCAATTATTTTTTCCAGAGTTTTTTCATCCATATCCTGATTGCGGATTTTACGTTCGTGAAATTCTTTGAGTAGTTCTTCCTTTACCCATTCAAATTCCAATTGATGTTCGGTGCATAGCACTGAAATTAAATCCATATCTTCCTTTCGGATGCCGTAATGGACAAATGTTATATCTAATCCTTTTTTAGCCATAATATTTTAATTTGTAATTAATAGAGCTGGGTCAAATCTGTCCCAACCTTTCGTATCTTTTGTATGGGTGATTTTGTTTTTACAATACCACCACGTTGTTGTGCCACTATTCTCTTTAGGAATTAATATTCCACCAATTGTTTTATGGCCTTTTTCATTTCTTTCTGCAATAAAATCTATTAGTGCATTGTGTTTTAAATGAGCATTGGCTGGGTCACTACCGGCTGTTTTGGTATCGAATAAACAAGTAATACCCGCTTTATTTAGTAGCACAAAATCAACATAAAACAAACTTTGTTTGCCTAGATAATCCTCATAAGGTACAGCAAAGTGCTCTTTTGCTTTTTCTCCATTTTTATACCACCAATGTAGATTTTCTTTTTGTTCCTCTAAATAAGCAGTAAATCTAACCTCAGGTGAAGAAGCTCTTTTGTATTCATAAAAAGGTTTTAATGCGTGTTTTTCTACATGCTCTTTTTCATCATACAATTCATTGTATATTCTTTCAAAAGGAACTTCCCATTTGTAATTTTGTATGTCTTTTGTGGCTTTGTTTGCCTTTTCTTCTTGCATTTCTTGATAACGCTCCTTTGCCTTTTCAATTAGCTCGATGAAGATTGGTAGGTTTTCATCATATAGCATTATTTTAATGGCATCCCATTCATTTATACCAAAATAATCTTCAAAGAAATATTTCATAGCTCCTTCTAAAACAGGGGTGCTATCTACCGCTGCATAAGGAGCCGTTAATGAACGACAAAAGTTTCTAAACAAACGTGCTAATTCACCTGGTGTCTTGGCAAATTTTACTTTTTCCTTAACCCCCACTACTTCTTCCTCGCCAGTTAATGGTAAATTTTCTGGAATTACAATTTCTATGGTATTAATATCCGTATTGATGAATCGCTTTTTTAGTAATTGTTTATTGGTTTCAAAAAAGTTTTCTTTACCAAGTTCTCTTTTTACTTCCCAATTTAATTCTGCAATTTCATACAAGGCCATTCTAAATTTTGCCCCTAAACGATTTCTAGCAATACGAGTATTGATGTAAGTAGAATCTAAATGAACTGGTATGTAGTTTTCAATTCTACGAGCCTTGTTCATAGTAATGTAACTCATATCATCTTTTACTACTTCTATTTGATTTTTACTTAAATTGGTAAATACATATCCTTGATTTAATAATGGATTAGGATAATGCTTCTGTTCTGGCATACGCAAAATTCTACCTACCGTTTGAATCGTGAATGTAGTACTTTTTAATTCTCTAAAGATTAAAAGAACTCCGGCACGAGGACAATCCCAACCTAAAGCTATGGCTTGTTTGAATAATAACACTTCTACCATATTATCAGGTTTTTCAATATCGGCTACATTGTCTTTTCTGCCTGATAACCAAACGGCTAATTTGTTATTGCTAACTGTAATATTGTAGTTGTATTCTAAATTTTGTAACACCACATCAATATATTTTAGGTCATCTACTGAATTGCCTTCATCTTTGTCGTTTGGTAACTGGATTAATAATAAAGGATTGATTTTTACACCTAAATTTTCATAGGCTTCACGTAATTCTTCTTTTTTTGCTAAAGCTTGTTCTATTAAAATTTCTTCTAATGAACGCCCTTGTTGTTGTATGGTATCTAAAGCCGGATTTAAAATAATTCCTTCTTTAATCATTTCTTCTGCAATAACGTCTTGACGTTCTACCAAAGTTCTGTAATCACTATTGGTTGTTGGTGTTGCTGATACTCTAATTTCTACTTTTGGATATATTTTTTGTAATACTTCATTAGCACGTTTTGCTGTTTTTGTATTCGCAAACATGTGTTCTTCGTCTATGATGACAATGATTTCTGTATCGTTTAATTTGGCTTTAGTAATGAAACTATAAAGATTTTTATTGGTTTCATTTTCTTTAATCATCGTGTTTTTTTCTTTGTTGATGCTTTCCCAATTTACAAACAACACTTCATTGGGTAGTAATTCATCGCTAGAAACATCTTCAAAGAAAATAGGTTTTATGGAACGCATTTCGGCAAAAAAGCCTTTCATCGCGTTGTAACTTTGAATGTACAATTTGTTAGGCGCTATCCAGATAAAAGCCGCTTTGCGTTTTTCTAATTCATAGCGTTCCGGTAATTCTTCACAAAACTTGTTAAGTAATGATGCCATCATTACCGTTTTACCTGAACCTGTGGGCGCTTTGAAAATTAAATTTTGTCGGGCACCAGGTCTTTTTAATAACTTATACAGGTTTTTCGTAAGGTCGTTTACGGCTTCTTCTTGGTAATTTTTTAAATGTATCATAAATTATTTACTTCCAAAATTGTTCTTGGTTCCAGTTCTTTGGAAAACCCATTTCTTTTTCTTGTGCCAAAGGGCAATTACCCATTAATGCAATTAAATTTTTTTTAAAACTATGCTCAGGGCTAATGATATTGAGTAGGTATTGAAGGGTACACAAATAAGCATATAGTTTATATTCTATAATGTGTTTATTTTCAATAAAATCATATATAGGCTTTTTAGGTATTGCCAGTTTAGTCATTCTTCTGTTCCAAATTCTACAGTGATGTGCACAAAGATTTCTCAATAAACTAATACAGCGTAACCAATTTTCTAATACCCCAACATCCTTTAAACCAAAATGTTTAGCAATAGCATCTTTGCATTTGTTTTCTTTTAAATTTGAAAATATTTTAGATAACAACCCAATGCTACTCACCTCTAATGCCATCCAACAGGGCGGCACTTTTGGATCGGTGTAGGTTTTATGATAGTGTTTTATAAAAGTTTCCTTACTGCGGTTTATTTCTTCTTGTAGTTTTGCAATATCGTTAGCAAATTGTACCGGATTATTAAATAAAGAGGGATTTACATACCAAAAAGCGCCTTTGTCTAATGAAAAATGATAGATAACTTTCGTGCGAAAAGCTATTTCAATTTTTTCGATGGCATTAAAAACCAAAAGCCGTAACTGCCTATCAAAAACGTATAAATGGATGATATCATCAAATGATATTTTTCTGTTAAAGGGTTGATTTTCTTTATCGTTATCTTGAAATGGATAGGTATAAGCACGTAAGCGATAATAACTGATGTTAGACAAATAATGTGCTGCTTTTTCCGGATTAGCAATCTCAAGCCCTCTGGCTTGTAGTTGCTCTATTTGTTCGGTAATGGTAATGGGTGCTTTTTTATACTGCATGGCTTGTAGCATTTAAGGATACAGTATAAAAAGCGAAAACCCACCAAAGTGTGCATCGCTGAGAGGCATGGTGGGTACTATTGCCTGCAAAATTACAACTATTTTTGATGTATTTATAATATAAATTCATTTTTTAAGAATTTAACATTTTAATGGGTGTCTTGATTGAACAAATTTGCTTCTTCGCCTGCTGCATCTTCCTCTAAAACAGGAACAACTTCACGTTTCTTTTTAGGCAATACATTTTGATACGCTTTGTAAATAGCATCTGGTAAGGCACAAAGGGTAATTAATGGCAACACCTCTTCAAAGTCTTCCGTGAAAGGATATTGACCATGGCTAAATACATATACTTTTACAGGGTTGTCGTTTGTTTTTTGAGTATGCAACGCTTCAATGATTTCGAAACTATCTTCAATACGCACTTCATCATAGATCACAATAAATTGCGATTTAGCACTGGTAAACGCAGCATACCATTTAGCAGGCTTGGTTCCCCCTTTGGGGGTTAGGGGGCTGTAACAATCTTCTTTGATACATAATAATTCAGTAGCTAAATAAGTAAGCTCTCTTTTGTTTTTTAAAGAAGTTTCACGACTCACAAACTCGCTTTTGTAATAGCGTAGGTTATTATTTGGAAAACTTGGCATTTCCTTTCCTTTTTTATTTGTGTATGGATTTATTGTTCTTTCACAACGAGGATAAGTTACTTCTTCACAAATATTGTTTTCATTATTTGTTGTAATGATACATGTTCTTTTACCATTATCAAAATCATTCAAGTTCATTACAGCGTGTAATGCAGTTCCTGAACCAGCAAAGAAATCTAATACATTAATGTTTTTATTTTTATTAGTTATTTTTATCAAATGTTGGATTAATTCAAAAGGTTTTGAATAACTAAATTTAATATCATATTGTTTTATTAAATCTGCACCTTTACGATTAATAAATTGGTCTATAAAATCTCTTGGAGATGCTCCTTTTTCTGAACGATCATTTAGATAACTTTTCGTGTAGATGTTCCATTTAGCTTGATTGCCAAATTCATCAACTAAAGGTGTTTTGTTTGATTTTTTAAAAACCAACAAATGTTTATCGTTAAGATATTTATCTAATGACCATCTCCAACATTTATCTTCATCTGACTGAGGAATTGATTGTGATCCATCAAATTTTTCAACTGGAAAAGTATTACCTGGAGGTATTACTAATGAACCATCAGGACATTCAATATAATATCTTAAATTGGGACGAACTCCTAATGCAGCTTGATAAAAAGCAACATCATCTCTATATTTTTCACCTTTTTTTGGACCTTCTGTTTCAACTTTTTTAAAAAGACTCTCATTTACAGAATCTTTAAAATTTGCAAGTAGATTGATGTTTTTTGTAAATGCAATCACATAATCCTTACTAGATGAAAAATAATTACCTTGATCATCTGCAGGTTTAGCTAATCTTGTAATAACGCCTAACTTGTTTTTTTCAATAAAAACTTCATTAAATAATAAAGTTAATTGGCTAATCTCGTCATCACCAATTGAACAGAAGATTACACCATCTTCTTTTAAAAGTGTTTTTGCTATTTTAAGTCTTCTATGCATAAATGATAACCATTTGCTATGTCTAAATGCATCTTCTTTGTCAACATAATGATCATTGTAGATAAAATCTTCTTTAGCTCCAGTATTATATGGTGGATCAATATAAATGACATCAATCTTACCTTCGTGTGTAAAAGTTAAAGCTGTTAGTGCGTGTAAATTGTCGCCTTCTATCAAAATATGGTTTGGGTGTTCTTCACCGTTGATAATTGCTTTGTCTTTAACTTCCTTTAAAACTGGTAAATTATCTCGTAATTGTTCTTCTACTTCTTCAGGTTTGTCTTCCCAAACCAAACCGTATTTCTTTTTAGTATTTACTAAATTGATTAGGTAAGCACGTTCGTCTTGCGTTAGGCCTTCGAGCGCTTTTACTTTTTGTATGAGGTCGGTTTTGTTCATTGTTGTCTGTATCGCTGATTATTAGCCGCTTTTTGTTCTATTTTGGTGAGAGTACTACTCTTTTAAAAGTTAGGCTTTTACTGCCAAAGTTTAGAGGTTGTTTTTTTTAGTTTTTCAAAAAATTTATCTTTTGGGAGGTAGCTTTGTTGCCGGGCAGTACAAAGGCCTGGCCTTAAAGCCGGGCGCTACATTCTTCCTTTACGAAAGTAATGATTTACATTAATTTTAACAAATCCTTATGAAAACCGCCCACACCCCTCTCACCGCACACCCCCGCGTGAGGGATTGCAGCGGCATCCTTTTTTGCGGCTTACTGCAAAAAAGATACAGCGGAAAGCCCGGCCCGCAGGGACACGCCCAAA
>NZ_NOXV01000229.1 GCF_002251835.1 Flavobacterium cyanobacteriorum | reverse complement strand
TACCAGAAGCAATGATGCCTTGGCAATAAATTTTAAAATTTTCATTACAATATTGAATTATTGGTTTATTGGCGTAAAACTAAGATAAAATGTAAAAACAAAAAATCCCCATTAATGGGGATTTTGACTGTTTAACAAAAATTTAACCTTATTTTACTTTAAAAGCATTTTCTCCGGGAAAATAAGCTACATCGGCAAGTTCTTCTTCAATTCGCAAAAGCTGGTTGTACTTAGCCATACGGTCGCTGCGTGAGGCCGAACCTGTTTTTATCTGGCCACAGTTCAGCGCAACGGCGAGGTCGGCAATAGTGTTATCTTCCGTTTCGCCGGAGCGGTGCGACATTACTGAGGTATAACCTGCATTATGCGCCATGTTTACGGCGGCAATAGTCTCCGTCAGCGTACCAATCTGGTTTACCTTGATGAGGATAGAATTAGCAATCCCTTTTTCAATCCCTGTAGAAAGGCGCTCCACATTGGTTACAAAAAGGTCATCACCTACCAGCTGCACCTTATCGCCAATAAGCCCGGTAAGGTATTTCCAGCCATCCCAGTCATCTTCATACATACCGTCCTCAATAGATATAATAGGGTATTTAGCAGCAAGTTCAGCGAGATAATCAGCCTGCTCTTTTGAAGTACGCACTTTACCTGTTTCGCCTTCAAATTTTGTGTAATCGTATTTTCCGTCCTTATAAAATTCAGAGGCCGCACAATCCAGCGCTATTTTTACTTCATCGCCAAATTTGTAGCCTGCATTTTCTACTGCTTTTTTTATAGTGTCGAGGGCATCTTCAGTACCGCCGGCCAGATTTGGCGCAAAACCGCCTTCATCACCTACTGCCGTGCTAAGGCCACGGTCATGAAGCACTTTCTTCAGGTTATGGAATATTTCAGTACCCATTTGCATGGCGTGGGTAAAACCGGTAGCCTTCACGGGCATGATCATGAACTCCTGGAAAGCTATAGGCGCATCAGAGTGCGACCCCCCGTTGATGATATTCATCATAGGCACCGGAAGCGTATTGGCCGATACCCCGCCTACGTAGCGGTACAGTGGCAATCCCAGCTCATTAGCGGCTGCCTTGGCCACAGCCAGTGATACGCCCAGTATGGCATTGGCGCCAAGCTTAGATTTGTTACCGGTGCCGTCAAGGGCAATCATGGTTTTGTCTATGGCGTTCTGCTCAAAAACCGACATGCCCACAATTTCAGCAGCGATAACCGTGTTTACATTTTCCACGGCTTTAGAGACACCTTTTCCCATGTAGGCCTTGCCACCGTCGCGCAATTCTACGGCTTCATGCTCCCCGGTAGAAGCCCCCGAAGGCACTGCTGCCCTGCCAAGTATGCCGTTTTCTGTAATTACATCTACCTCTACCGTAGGATTGCCTCTTGAATCCAGTATCTGCCTTGCGTGTACTTTAATAATTATACTCATTTTAAAATCTTTAATTGTTTGGTTGATATATTATTGCAAACAAAATTATACAAATTATAGTATTGTGTTCCTGAGGCCCAAAAAACTTATAAACGCAAACGTTTTAGCAGGTTATACTTTTTCAGCCCTGGCCTTTTCAATGTTGTTTATAAACTGGTCAAACAGGTAGGTGGCGTCATGCGGCCCCGGGCTTGCCTCAGGGTGGTACTGAACCGAGAAACAGTTTTTGCTCTTCATGCGCATGCCGGCCACAGTGCCGTCATTAATATGCTCATGGGTTATCTCAAAATCAGGGTGCTTCTCCAGCTCTTCCCGAACCACGGCAAACCCGTGGTTTTGCGAGGTTATCTCGCCTTCACCCGTCAGCAGGTTCTTCACAGGATGGTTGATGCCTCTGTGCCCGTTAAACATTTTATAGGTAGCAATACCATTAGCCAGCGCTATAACCTGGTGTCCCAGGCAAATACCGAACAATGGTTCGTTTTTGTTCAGTATCTCCCTTGCAGTTTCCTGTGCTACCAATAGTGGGTCAGGGTCGCCAGGGCCGTTGGACAGAAAATAACCGTCAGGGTTAAAACTGCTCATTTCCTCATAAGAGGTGTCATAAGGAAATACCTTAATATAACAATCCCTTGCGGCAAGGTTACGCAAAATGTTCTTCTTAATCCCAAGATCAAGGGCTGCTATTTTATATTTCGCACCAGGCTCGCCAATATAATAAGGCTCACGCGTTGATACTTTTGATGAAAGCTCAAGCCCTTTCATATCAGGCACTTTTGCCAGCTGTGCCTTTAAGGTTTCAATATCGGTACCATCAGTTGATATAGCGGCATTCATGGCACCATTTTCACGGATATAGCTTACCAACGCCCTGGTGTCAACATCGGATATCGCCACAAGTTTATGCTTCTCAAAATATTCTTTAAGCCCCTCAGTAGCGTTAGCCCTTGAATGGTTAAAGCTAAAGTTTTTGCAAACCAGCCCTGCAA
Organism: Flavobacterium cyanobacteriorum; assembly: GCF_002251835.1. GTDB lineage: Bacteria > Bacteroidota > Bacteroidia > Flavobacteriales > Flavobacteriaceae > Flavobacterium > Flavobacterium cyanobacteriorum. Next base: position 25,540 of record NZ_NOXV01000229.1, on the reverse strand, counting down.
TCATGATCTTGTCGGCCTCAGTCTCTTCAGCATTAGTGCCATAATTTCCTATATGGGCATTTGAAGCCACCATAATCTGCCCAAAGTAAGAAGGGTCAGTAAAAATTTCCTGGTAACCCGTCATTCCGGTATTGTAGCATACTTCACCAAAAGTAGTCCCTTCAATACCTATAGATTTACCGTAGAAGATAGTGCCATCAGCAAGGAGGAGGATGGCTTGTTTCCTGTTTGAATATTTCATTTTAGCGTGTTGTTGTAGTGGTGCAAAGTTAGGTTTTAAAAAACTGCTTGCAAAGCAGCTGTTTACAAAAAGGCAAAAAAAAAGGACAAACTTAAACGTTCATCCTTTATTTTTATTTGAAAATCAATTGCTGCATGATTACTCAGTAGCTTCTTTATTTTCTTCAGTTTCAGCAGCCGGGGTTTCCTTTGCAGGAGCAGCCTCGGCAACAGGAGCAGTTTCCGCTTTTTTAGAAGACCTGCTACGACGGGTAGTTTTCTTGGCTTCTTTTTTGGTAGCGTTGTATAGCTCGTTAAAGTCTACAAGCTCAATCATAGCCATATCAGCATTATCACCAAGACGGTTACCCAGCTTAATGATACGTGTATATCCGCCCGGGCGGTCGCCTACTTTAGCAGCTACTTCCCTGAAAAGTTCAGTAACAGCATACTTATTCCTAAGGTAAGCAAAAACGATACGCCTGTTGTGCGTTGTATCTTCTTTTGATTTTGTAACCAAAGGCTCAACAAATTGTTTAAGCGCTTTAGCTTTGGCAACAGTCGTATTGATACGCTTGTGCTCTATAAGTGAGCAGGCCATGTTAGCAAGCATAGCTTTCCTATGCCCGGTTTGCCTGCTTAAGTGATTTACTTTTTTTCCGTGTCTCATTGCGTTATAATTTAAACCTTACGGCCCGGATTATTCTTTATCTAATTTATATTTCGTTAAATCCATTCCGAAGTGTAGATTTTTTGAGGCAACAAGTTCATCAAGCTCTGTTAATGATTTCTTACCAAAATTACGGAACTTCATTAAGTCATTTTTATTGAATGATACCAAATCTCCTAATGTATCAACTTCAGCCGCTTTGAGGCAATTTAATGCCCTTACAGAAAGGTCCATGTCTACAAGCTTCGTTTTTAGAAGCTGCCTCATGTGCAATGACTCTTCGTCATACGATTCTGTTTGTGCTATTTCATCGGCCTCAAGTGTTATCCTTTCATCAGAGAACAGCATAAAGTGATGGATAAGCGTTTTAGCTGCCTCAGTAAGTGCATCTTTAGGATGAATAGAACCATCAGTAATGATTTCAAAAACCAGTTTCTCGTAGTCGGTTTTCTGCTCCACACGAAAGTTTTCTATCGTATATTTAACATTCTTTACAGGTGTAAAGATTGAATCTGTAAATATAGTTCCTATAGCAGCGTTTTGCTTTTTGTTCTCTTCTGCGGGCACATAACCCCTGCCCTTTTCAATAGTAAGCTCAAGGTTAATGTTTACTTTGCTGTCCATGTTAAAGATAACAAGCTCCGGGTTAAGCACCTGGAAGCCAGAAATGAACTTTTGGAAATCGCCGGCCGTAAGCTGGTCTTTCCCTGTAAAAGATACAGAAACAGATTCGTTGTCAATGTCCTCTATCTGGCGCTTGAAACGAACTTGCTTTAAGTTCAGTATTATCTCAGTAACATCTTCAACAACCCCTGGTATAGTAGAGAACTCATGGTCTACCCCTTCAATACGTACAGAAGTAATAGCATACCCTTCAAGTGAAGAAAGCAAAACTCTCCTAAGTGCGTTACCAACAGTCAATCCATAACCCGGCTCCAGTGGACGAAATTCGAATTTCCCCACGAAATCGGTTGAATCGATCATGATAACTTTATCGGGCTTTTGAAAATTAAATATTGCCATATTTCGACTAATGTCAATTATTATTTGTTATACAACTCAACGATTAGTTGTTCTTTGATGTTTTCCGGTATCTGGATCCTTGCAGGTACTGAAACAAAAGTACCTTCTTTAGTATCGTTGTTCCATGTGATCCACTCATATACATGAGATGAGTTTGATAAAGAACGCTCTATGGCCTCAAGAGATTTAGATTTCTCACGAACAGCAACTTTATCGCCCGGTTTTAAATGATAAGAAGGGATATTTACCACTTCTCCGTTTACAGTAATATGCCTGTGCGAAACAATTTGCCTTGCAGCCCTCCTTGAAGGGGCAATGCCCATACGGAAAACTACATTATCAAGCCTTGATTCGCAAAGCTGAAGCAGCACTTCACCTGTTACGCCTTTGGTAGCAGCTGCTTTTTCATAAAGGTTCCTGAATTGTTTTTCAAGGATACCATAGCTGTACTTAGCTTTTTGCTTTTCCATCAACTGGATAGCGTATTCAGATTTTTTACCCCTCTTTTTAGCCAAACCATGTTGTCCCGGAGGGTAATTTCTTTTTTCGAAGGCTTTGTCGTCTCCGAAGATTGCCTCGCCGAATTTACGGGCAATTTTTGTCTTTGGACCAGTATATCTTGCCATTTTAAAAAATTAGTTGGACAGGGAGTTATGAATTCAGGTCAAATCCTCCGATAACCCGTATCCTGTCCGGATTATACTTATAAATAAATTAAACTCTTCTTCTCTTCGGAGGGCGGCAGCCATTGTGCGGCATAGGGGTTACGTCAATAATCTCAGTAACTTCGATTCCTCCGTTGTGAATAGACCTGATAGCAGACTCACGTCCGTTACCCGGGCCTTTAACGTAAACTTTAACCTTCTTAAGGCCGGCTTCAAGAGCAACTTTGCTGCAGTCTTCAGCTGCCATCTGGGCTGCGTAAGGAGTGTTCTTTTTAGAACCCCTGAAACCCATTTTACCGGCAGAAGACCATGAAATAACTTCACCTTTCTTGTTGGTTAAAGAAATAATGATGTTGTTGAAAGTTGCGTTAATATGAGCCTCGCCTGTAGATTCTACAACAACTTTACGTTTTTTTGTATTTGCTTTAGCCATACTACTTACTTATTATTTAGTTGCTTTTTTCTTGTTAGCAACAGTTTTTCTCTTACCTTTTCTTGTCCTTGAGTTATTTTTGGTACGCTGGCCCCTTAGCGGAAGGCCTGCCCTGTGGCGGATACCCCTGTAGCAGCCAATATCCATAAGGCGCTTAATATTAAGCTGGATTTCAGAACGAAGCTCACCTTCGATTTTGTAGTAAGAAACGGCATCACGTATGTTACCAATTTCTTCATCGTTCCAGTCCTGGACTTTTTTATCTTCGCTTACCTGGGCTTTAGCCAGTATTTCTTGCGCCCTGCTTTTACCAATTCCGAAGATATAAGTTAAAGCAATAACTCCTCTTTTGTTTTTAGGTATATCTACCCCTGCAATTCTTGCCATAATTATCCTTGTCTTTGTTTAAATCTAGGATTCTTTTTATTAATAACGTATAACCTGCCTTTTCTACGCACAATTATGCACTCGGCACTTCTCTTTTTAACTGATGCTCTTACTTTCATTTTAGTAGCTTTAGTATCTATATGTAATTCTTGCTTTGGACAAATCGTAAGGGCTCATTTCAAGTTTCACCTTGTCGCCTGGTAAAAGTTTTATATAATGCATACGCATTTTGCCTGAAATATGAGCTATAACAACATGCCCGTTTTCTAATTCTACACGGAACATTGCATTTGACAATGCTTCAATTATTGATCCGTCCTGTTCTATTGCTGATTGTTTTGCCATAAAAATTAAGCTACTGCTTTTCTATTTTTACCACTTTTCATCAATCCGTCATAATGCCTGTTAAGCAGGTATGAGTTTATTTGCTGGATGGTGTCAATAGCAACTCCCACCATGATCAGCAATGATGTCCCGCCGTAAAACAATGCCCACTGTGACTGTACCCCAAGTAAACTTACCACTACAGCAGGGAACACTGCAATAAGTGCCAAGAATAAAGAACCGGGGAAAGTAATCAATGACATGATCCTGTCAAGGTAGTCTCCGGTTTCAACACCCGGCCTTACGCCTGGTATAAAACCTCCGCTACGCTTAAGGTCATCAGCCATTTTATTGGTAGGTACCGTAATTGCGGTGTAAAAGTAAGTAAAAATTATAATTAATAAAGCAAAAACCACATTATAAGCCAAACCAAATACATTTTGAAACTGCGTAGTAATAGTTTGTGCGGCGTCAGATTTAGAAAGGCCGGCCAATGCTGCGGGGATAAACATGATAGCCTGTGCAAAAATAATTGGCATTACACCGGATGAATTAAGCTTCAGCGGTATCCACTGCCTGTTGCCCCCCATCATGTCCTGTTCAAAATCACCTGATGTAGTACGGCGTGCGTACTGTACGGGAATCTTACGGACAGCCATGGTTAAAAGGATGCAGGTAATAATGACTAATAGCCATATTATTATCTCGAAAACGAGCATCATAGGGCCACCGTTGTTCTGAGTAATACGTGAAGAAAACTCTTGAATGAAAGCCTGTGGCATCCTTGCTATGATACCTACAAGAATCAGTAGCGAAATACCGTTGCCGATACCTTTATCCGTAATCTTTTCACCGAGCCACATGGCAAATATCGTACCTGTAACAAGGATAACAACAGCTGAGAAAAGGAATGCAAATGAATTGAAGCCTAACATAAACGCATCTGGAGGAAGTGTCCTATATAGGTTATAAATATAACCGGGACCCTGCACCAGGGTGATAGCTATAGTTAGCCAGCGGGTAATCTGGTTGATGGTTTTCCTGCCGCTTTCGCCTTCTTTCTGGAGCTTTTGCAGGTAAGGTACCGCAATACCCATAAGCTGTACAACGATAGATGCGGAAATGTAAGGCATGATACCTAAGGCAAATACAGATGCCTGCGAAAACGCACCACCTGTAAATACATCAATCAACCAACCTATACCTGAACTCGTCTGATTTGTTAAGCCATTTAGTTTTGTAGCATCAATACCCGGCAGTGTTACATGTGCACCGAAACGGTACACAAGCAACAATCCAAGAGTTACCAGAATCCTGTTCTTTAGTTCCTCTATTTTCCAAACATTGATAAACGCGTCTATAAATTTCTTCATCTGACTTTAAAGATTATAAAGTTACAGCTTCTCCGCCTGCAGCTTCAATAGCAGCTTTGGCCGTAGCAGTAAATTTGTGAGCAGTTACTTTTAGTTTTGCCTTAAGCTCTCCTCTTCCCAAAATCTTTACCTGTTCATTTTTAGTAGCCAGACGGTTATCAACCAACACTGCAAAATCTACAGTATTATCCGTAACGATACCGTTATCTACAAGAGCCTGAAGTGTATCAAGGTTAACACCGGCATATTCTTTACGGTTGATATTCTTGAAACCGAACTTAGGGACGCGGCGCTGTAGCGGCATCTGCCCGCCTTCAAAACCAACCTTTTTAGAATAACCAGAGCGTGATTTGGCACCTTTATGGCCACGTGCGGCAGTACCGCCTTTGCCTGAGCCTTCTCCTCTACCTACTCTCTTGTTCTTATTGTGAACTGAACCTTCAGCCGGTTGTAAGTTATTTAAATTCATAACTGTATTTGTTATTTAGCTTCTTCTACAGAAACTAAGTGTTTAACTTTGTTTACCATTCCAAGGATAGCAGCAGTTGCATCATGCTCAACAACTTGTCCTAGTTTACGAAGACCCAAAGCCTCAAGCGTCCTTTTTTGTGTAAGAGGACAGTTGATCTTGCTTTTAACTTGTTTTACTCTAATTTTTGCCATAATTTCCTTGAATTAACCTTTGAATACTTTTTCCAGAGAAATACCCCTTTGCTTGGCAACAGTTACTGCACTCCTCATTTGAAGAAGGGCGTCAAAAGTAGCTTTAACAACATTGTGAGGGTTTGATGATCCCTGTGATTTTGATAATACATCGTGTACACCTACTGATTCAAGAACAGCACGTACGGCACCACCGGCAATTACTCCTGTACCATGAGAAGCAGGCATTAACAGCACGCGTGCACCGCCAAACTTACCTTTTTGCTCATGTGGCACTGAGTGGCCCGAAAGCGGGATACGCACAAGGTTTTTCTTTGCATCTTCAACTGCCTTGGCGATAGCTTCAGATACGTCTTTAGATTTACCAAGGCCATGGCCCACAACACCGTTCTCGTCACCTACTACTACGATGGCAGAAAAACCGAAGGCCCTGCCACCTTTTGTAACTTTAGTAACACGATTAACAGCAACCAGACGGTCTTTTAGCTCAAGACCGCTTGGTTTTACTATCTCTACATTTTTATAATTATGATACATAATTTCTTAGAATTTAAGTCCGGCTTCTCTTGCGCCTTCAGCTAATGATTTAACACGTCCGTGGTATAGGTAACCGCCCCTGTCAAAAGAGATGGTTACAATACCGGCTTTCAAAGCTTTCTCTGCGATAAGTTTTCCAACAGCCGCAGCAGTTTCAATATTGGTTCCTTTGGCAACACCTTTATCTCTTGATGAGGCTGCAACCAGGGTTACACCATTCACGTCATCTATGATTTGTGCATAGATTTCTTTATTGCTCCTGAAAACAGAAAGCCTTGGCTTAGCAGCAGTCCCGCTTACAATCTTCCTGATCCTGAACTTAATTCTTTGTCTTCTTTCAGATTTTGTTAATGACATAGTCTTAGTTTTTAAGCTGATTTACCTGCTTTTCTTCTTAATACTTCACCTACAAACTTAACTCCTTTTCCTTTGTATGGCTCCGGCTTACGGAAAGAGCGGATCTTAGCCGCTACCTGCCCTAAAAGCTGTTTGTCATAAGAAGTTAGCTTAATGATCGGGTTTTTACCTTTTTCAGATACAGTTTCAACATTAACTTCAGGTACTACCTCAAGCACAATGTTGTGAGAGAAACCAAGCGCTATATCAAGCTTCTGGCCCTGGTTTGATGCCCTGTAACCTACTCCTACTAATTCCAGTTCCTTAGTAAAACCTTCAGAAACCCCAACAATCATGTTATTGATAAGGGCCCTGTATAAACCGTGCTTAGACCTCTGATTCTTGTCATCAGAAGACCTTTCTACTATAACCTGGTTATCCTCAATTTTCACAGATACATCTGAAAAATTTTGGGTAAGCTGGCCTTTTTTACCTTTTACAGTAACAACGTCTCCGTTAACTTCAACAGTTACTCCTGACGGTATTGCAATTGGATTTTTACCTATTCTTGACATTGTATAAGTCTCTTTTAATTAGTATACGTAGCAGATTACTTCGCCACCCACATTCTCCTGTCTTGCCTGCTTATCAGTCATCAGCCCTTTTGAGGTAGAAACGATAGCAATACCAAGCCCGTTAAGGATTCTTGGAAGTGATGCAGCGCCTGCATATTTACGTAAACCTGGTTTACTAATTCTCTGGATATCTTTGATTACCGACTCTTTAGTATCTCTGTCATATTTAAGAGCGATTTTGATAGTGCCCTGTACGGCGTTATCATCAAATTTGTAGCTTAAGATATATCCCTGATCGAATAAAATCTTTGTGATTTCTTTTTTAAGGTTAGAAGCAGGAACTTCAACCACTTTGTGGTTAGCCCTCACAGCATTTCTAATTCTTGTCAAAAAATCTGCAATTGGATCTGTATACATATTTGTTAATTTGCGGTAACGGTTTTCGGCATGTGCCGAACCTGAAACCAATTTATACTAATTTTTACCAGCTGGCTTTTTTAACTCCCGGGATTAAGCCGTTGTTAGCCATTTCACGGAAAGTTACACGTGAAATTCCAAACTGGCGCATATAACCCCTTGGCCTTCCTGTAAGCTTGCAACGGTTGTGCTGGCGCACAGGCGAAGCATTTTTAGGAAGTTTCTGAAGGCCTTCGTAATCTCCGGCTTCAAGAAGAGCTTTCCTTTTCTCAGCATATTTTGCTACTAAAGCCGCTCTTTTTACCTCGCGGGCTTTCATTGATTCTTTAGCCATGTCTTAATTCTTTTTAAAAGGTAAACCTAGTTCTGCTAATAATGACTTCGCTTCTTTGTCTGTTTGCGCAGTGGTCACAAAAGTAATATCTAAACCTGATATTTTGTTCACTTTATCAATATCAATTTCAGGGAAAATGATTTGTTCAGTAATACCAAGGTTGTAGTTACCCCTGCCATCAAAACCGGTAGCTTTGATACCGTTGAAATCCCTTACACGCGGAAGCGCTGATGTAATAAGCCTGTCAAGGAATTCATACATCCTTTCGCCACGAAGGGTTACTTTGGCACCAATTGGCATACCTTTCCTAAGCTTGAACGTAGCAACGTCTTTCTTAGAAATAGTAGCAACTGCTTTCTGTCCGGTGATTTTTGTTAACTCTTCCACCGCGTAATCGATAAGTTTTTTATCCGATACAGCAGCACCAACGCCACGGCTTAAAACGATCTTCTCAAGTTTAGGAACCTGCATCACGTTTTTATAACCGAATTCTTCTTTAAGAGCAGCAACAACCCTGTTCCTGTACTCTTCTTTTAGTCTTGGTATATAAGCCATTACTATAATACTTGATTAGATTTTTTTGAAAATCTCACTTTCTTATCTCCTTCAGTCCTGAAACCAACTTTAGTTGTGGTTTTAGACTTAGCATCAACAAGCGCGATGTTAGAGATATGGATAGGAGCTTCTTTTTTAACGATACCACCCTGCGGGTTCTTGGCGCTTGGCTTAGTGTGCTTAGACACCATGTTTACGCCTTCAACTATCGCTTTGTTCTTTTCACGAAGTACACGAAGTACTTTACCTTCAGCACCTTTATGGTCTCCGGCAATTACTCTTACCGTGTCTCCTGATTTTATTTTAAGCTTCATCATCTTTGAAATAATTAAAGCACTTCAGGTGCTAATGATACAATTTTCATGAATTGTTTTTCACGAAGTTCCCTTGCTACAGGACCAAAAACGCGGGTACCCCTCATTTCACCGGCAGCATTTAACAATACGCATGCGTTATCATCAAACCTGATGTATGAACCGTCGGCCCTTCTCACTTCTTTTTTGGTACGAACAACAACTGCAGTTGATACAGCGCCTTTTTTAACGTTTCCGTTTGGTGTTGCATCTTTTATTGAAACTACAATCTTATCTCCAACAGAGGCATAACGACGTTTCGTTCCTCCTAGAACACGGATAGTTAAAACTTCTTTAGCTCCCGTGTTATCTGCTACTTTTAATCTAGATTCCTGTTGTACCATAATTACTTCGCTCTTTCAATGATTTCAACTAGCCTCCAACACTTAGTTTTACTCAAAGGACGTGTTTCCATTATCCTTACTGTATCGCCAATGTTACAGTCATTTTTTTCGTCGTGTGCTACAAACTTCTTAGTTTTTAGTACGAACTTACCATATAATGGGTGCTTTACCCTGGTTGTTTGAGAAACAACAATGGATTTCTCCATTTTATTGCTGGTAACAACACCTATTCTCTCTTTTCTTAAGTTTCTTTTTTCCATCTTTCAGCTTGGATTACAATTATTGTAACTCTCTTTTGCTTAACTCAGCGGCTACCCTTGCGATAGACCTCCTTACAGTACGTATTTGCAGGGGGTTTTCAATAGGAGAGATAGCGTGAGCTGATTTTAGGTCGGCATATGTCTTTTTTAATTCACCAAGTTTACCTTGTAACTCAGCTGCAGATAGATCTTTAATTTCTGATTGTTTCATAATAAATTAGATTATGCCTCGAAATCCCTGGCTACTATAAACTTAGTTTTTACAGGAAGCTTTTGTGCAGCAAGGCGAAGGGCCTCTTTAGCTACTGACAAAGGAACGCCTCCTACTTCAAACATAATTCTTCCCGGCTTAACAACTGCAGCCCAATATTCAACTGCACCCTTACCTTTACCCATACGTACCTCAAGAGGTTTTTTGGTAATAGGCTTATCCGGGAATATCTTAATCCATAATTGACCTTCCCTTTTCATAAAACGGGTTGCAGCAATACGTGCAGCCTCAATTTGGCGGGAAGTAATAAAAGATGAATCTAAAGACTTGATGCCAAACATTCCGTTTGAAAGCTCGTGCCCCCTTTGAGATACGCCTTTCATTCTACCTTTCTGTACCTTGCGGTATTTTGTTCTTTTAGGCTGTAACATTTTTCTTTAGTTTAAATAATTACTTTCTTTTGCGTTGTGGTTTACCATCAGGCCTGCCTGCCGGCTTGCCTTCTCTTTGAGATCCTGAAGATTTAGACTGTTTTTTGTCCATACCTACTAACGGAGAAAGATCCCTTTTACCGTAAACTTCACCTTTCATGATCCACACTTTGATACCCATCCTACCATAAGTAGTGTGAGCTTCAGCCAGTGAGTAATCAATGTCCGCCCTGAAAGTTGACAGAGGAATACGACCTTCTTTGAACATTTCTGAACGTGCCATTTCAGCACCGTTCAAACGGCCTGAAATCATTACTTTAACACCCTCTGCGTTCATACGCATAGCAGCAGCAATAGCCATTTTTATAGCCCTCCTGTAAGAGATACGGCTTTCAATCTGGCGGGCAATGCTGGTAGCTACAAGGAATGCGTCAAGCTCCGGCCTTTTAATTTCAAAGATGTTGATCTGAACCTCTTTGTCAGTAATTTTCTTAAGTTCCTCTTTCAGCTTGTCTACCTCCTGGCCGCCTTTCCCGATGATACCGGGACGTGCAGTGGTGATAGTAACGGTTACAAGCTTTAAAGTCCTCTCGATGATTACTTTAGATACACTCGCTTTTGATAAACGGGCATGGATATACTTTCTGATTTTGTGATCCTCGGCAAGTTTATCGCCGTAATCATTTCCACCATACCAGTTAGAGTCCCAGCCACGGATGATACCAAGGCGATTCCCGATTGGATTTGTCTTTTGTCCCATACTGTTTATTAATTGCTTTGTGTATTATTGTTAATGGCTCCAAGCACGATAGTAACGTGGTTAGAACGCTTTCTTATCCTGTGGGCACGGCCCTGTGGTGCAGGCCTTAGCCTTTTTAGCATCATTCCGCCGTCAACCCTTATTTCTTTTACGAATAAGCCTGCTTCTTCAAGACTTTCCTCGCTGTTTTTCTGCTGCCAGTTGTTGATAGCTGAAAGTAACAGTTTTTCAAGTTTGCGCGAAGCTTCTTTTGAACTGAACCTTAATATATTAAGCGCTAATTCTACTTTCTGACCTCTAACAAGATCCGCAACAAGGCGCATTTTCCTTGGCGAGGTAGGGCAGTTATTTAGCTTTGCGAATGCGATAGACTTATTAGCCTCTTTCCTTGCATCTGCAGTTTCTCTTTTACGAACTCCCATTGCTGTTATTTTTTACCTTTATTTTTAGCACCAGCGTGGCCCCTGAAAGAGCGAGTTGGTGAAAATTCTCCTAGTTTATGACCTACCATGTTTTCTGTAACATACACCGGTACAAATTGACGACCGTTGTGAACCGCGATAGTCTGTCCAACAAAATCAGGGGTAATCATTGAAGCGCGAGACCATGTCTTAACCACACCTTTGTTACCTTTTTCGATATTTTCCTGAACTTTCTTATCTAACTTATAATGAACGAAAGGTCCTTTTTTTAATGAACGTGCCATATCTTACTTATTATTTCTTTCTACGTTCTACGATATACTTATTACTCGGGTTAACTTTAGAACGAGTTCTGTAACCTTTAGCCGGTAAGCCTTTCCTTGAACGTGGGTGACCTCCTGAAGAACGACCTTCACCACCACCCATCGGGTGATCTACAGGGTTCATCGCTACGGCCCTAGTTCTTGGCCTTCTGCCTAACCAGCGAGACCTACCTGCCTTACCAGAAACGATAAGCTGGTGGTCAGAGTTAGAAACAGCCCCGATTGTAGCCATACAGGTTAAAAGGATTAACCTGGTTTCGCCTGAAGGCATTTTGATTGTAGCATACTTTCCATCCCTTGCCATAAGCTGGGCGAAAGTACCGGCACTACGGGCAATAACTGCTCCCTGGCCCGGACGTAGTTCAATGCAAGATATAACAGTTCCCAGAGGAATTTTACTTAGAGGTAAAGCGTTACCGATTTCCGGTGCTGCATCAGCTCCTGAAACCACGGTTTGCCCAACCTGAAGTCCGTTTTGTGCAATGATATAAGTTTTTGTACCATCAGCATAATACAATAGGGAGATGAATGCTGAACGGTTTGGATCGTACTCTATTGTTTTAACGGTTGCAGGAACACCTGTTTTTGCCCTTTTAAAATCAACAATACGATACCTTTGCTTGTGACCACCGCCTGTATAACGCATGGTCATTTTTCCTTGACTATTTCTACCGCCTGAGCTTTTTTTCGGTGCGATCAGTGAACGCTCCGGCTTATCAGTTGTAATAGTGTCAAAGCTATTTACAACTCTAAAACGCTGGCCCGCGGTAATAGGTTTTAATTTTCTAACTGACATTTTCTATTAGATATTGTTATAAAAATCTATTGTTTCTCCTTCCTGTACTTGCACAACTGCTTTTTTGTAAGCATTTGTCTTTCCAGAGATCAAACCACTTTTAGTGTATTTAACTGTTCTATCAGCCCTGTAGTTCATTGTGTTTACATCAACAACAGACACACCGTAAGCAGCCTCAACAGCCTGCTTTATCTGTATCTTGTTTGCTTTTTTATCAACAATGAAACCAAAACGGTTAAAAACTTCTCCGTCTTTGGTTATTTTTTCAGTGATGATAGGCTTAATAATAATGCTCATATCCCTATTATTTGCTTAAATTTTCAACAATTCCTTCTAATGAGCTTTCCAAAAGAACTAAATTATTAGCGTTTAATATCGCATAAGTACTTAATTCTGAATTAGTTACGACAGTAGAAGCCTTTAAATTGCGTGAGGACAAATATACATTTTTATTTGTATCACCCAACACAAACAAAGATTTTTTGTTCTCTAACCCTAAAGCTTTCAAAACGTTAACGAAATTCTTAGTGTTAGGGGCATCAAAATTAAAGTCTTCAAGGACTACTAAGTTTGATTCTTTTGCCTTAAGCGCAAGGGCAGATTTCCTTGCAAGGCGCTTAAGGTTTTTGTTAAGCTTGAAAGAGTAGCTCCTTGGCCTTGGGCCGAAAACCGTACCTCCTCCTTTAAACAATGGGCTCTTAACACTACCTGCACGTGCAGTACCGGTTCCCTTTTGTTTTTTAACCTTGCGTGTACTTCCGGTTACCTCAGCTCTTTCTTTAGCTTTGTGGGTACCCTGCCTCTGGTTAGCAAGATATTGCTTAACATCAAGGTATATTGCATGGTTATTAGGCTCAATGCCGAATACTGAATCAGAAAGGCTTACCGTCCTGCCAGTTTCTTTTCCGTTGATATCTAATACTTTTACTTCCATTACTTCTGAATGATTACGTAAGAGTTTTTGTGTCCCGGTATAGCACCTTTAACAACTAAAAGGTTTTTATCGGCAACTACTTTTAAAACTCTAAGGTTTTGAACTGTTACATTATCTCCACCGGTTCTTCCTGCCATGCGCATTCCTTTGAATACACGAGACGGGTAAGATGACGCTCCTACCGAACCCGGCGCTCTCAAACGGTTGTGCTGACCGTGGGTTGACTGGCCAACACCACCAAAACCATGGCGTTTTACAACACCCTGGAAGCCCTTACCTTTTGAAACTCCTTTTACATCAACAAATTCGCCTTCTGCGAAAACATCTACAGTGATAACATCACCTAGCTTGTACTCGTTCTCAAACTGGAACTCAACGACTTTTTTCTTTGCAGTAGTACCAGCTTTCTTGAAGTGGCCAACAGCCGCTTTTGTAGCATGTTTTTCTGCTTTGTCATCGAAACCAAGTTGCAACGCTTCATACCCGTCAACCTCGTTGGTTCTGACTTGGGTAACAACGCATGGGCCAGCTTCGATTACTGTACAGGGAATGTTTTTCCCGTTCTCATCGAAAATACTGGTCATGCCGATTTTTCTACCAATTAACCCAGACATATTAAATAATTAAAAATTAAAATTCTTTATTAGTAATGAGACATGAGAATTGAGTACAGAGATTGCTCTCAATACCCAATTCTCATAATGCTCAAATTTTGTTTATCACACTTTGATCTCTACTTCAACACCGCTTGGAAGCTCTAATTTCATTAGGGCATCAATGGTTTTTGAAGAAGAACTGTAAATATCAAGAAGCCTTTTATAAGAGCTTACTTCAAACTGCTCCCTTGATTTTTTGTTTACGTGCGGAGAACGCAATACGGTAAAAATCTTTTTGTGTGTAGGCAACGGAATAGGACCTGTTACCACCGCACCTGTACTTTTTACGGTTTTAACGATCTTCTCGGCAGACTTATCTACAAGGCTGTGATCGTATGATTTTAGTTTTATTCTGATTTTCTGACTCATTTTCTTTAAGATTAAGCGTTTCCTTTAGCTTTTTTAATAACTTCTTCTGCAATGTTAGAAGGTGTTTCAGCATAGTGAGAGAACTCCATTGTTGAAGTAGCCCTACCTGAAGATAATGTCCTTAGGGTAGTAACATAACCAAACATTTCAGAAAGAGGAACGCTTGCTTTAACTACTTTAGAACCTGCCCTGTCATCCATGTTGTTGATCTGGCCGCGACGGCGGTTAAGGTCACCAACAATATCACCCATGTTTTCTTCCGGGGTAAGCACTTCAAGCTTCATTATAGGCTCAAGGATTACAGCACCGGCAGCTTTAGCCGCTTCTTTGTAACCCAGTTTGGCCGCAAGTTCAAATGAAAGTGCATCCGAGTCAACAGGGTGGAAAGAACCGTCAAGAAGGGTAACTTTTATACTGTCAACCTCGTAACCTGCAAGAGGCCCCTGTTTCATAGCTTCTTTAAAGCCTTTTTCTACAGCAGGGATATATTCTTTAGGAACGTTACCACCTTTAACTTCGTTAACGAACTGAAGGCCTACAGGCGCTTTTCCGTCAACCTCGTCAGCAGGCTCAATCCTGAAAACGATGTCAGCAAATTTACCACGTCCACCGGTTTGTTTCTTGTAAACTTCCCTGTGGTTTGCAGAACGGGTAATAGCTTCTTTATATTCCACCTGAGGCTCTCCCTGGTTAACCTCAACCTTAAATTCACGCTTAAGGCGGTCAACAAGGATGTCAAGGTGAAGCTCACCCATACCCGAGATGATAGTTTGTCCTGAAGCGTGATCAGTCCTTACGGTAAAGGTTGGGTCTTCCTCTGCAAGTTTTGCAAGAGCCATACCCATTTTATCAACGTCAGCCTTAGTTTTTGGCTCAACCGCGATACCGATTACCGGATCAGGGAAGTTCATACTTTCAAGTACAATAGGGTGTTTTTCATCGCATAGCGTATCACCTGTCTTAATATCTTTAAAACCTACAGCTGCACCAATATCACCGGCCTCGATAAATTCGATAGGGTTTTGCTTGTTAGCGTGCATCTGGTAGATACGTGAAATACGCTCTTTGTTGCCTGAACGTGTGTTAAACACATAAGAACCTGCATCAAGACGGCCTGAATAAGCCCTGAAGAATGCAAGACGCCCTACATAAGGGTCAGTTGCAATTTTAAATGCAAGGGCTGCAAAAGGCTCATCAGCCGACGGCTTACGGGAAATAGGCTCGTCAGTATCAGGGTTTGTACCTTCAATAGCTTCTTTATCAAGAGGCGAAGGAAGGAATTTACAAACAGCGTCAAGCATGAACTGAACACCTTTATTTTTAAATGAAGAACCGCAAAGCATAGGAATGATAGCCATATCAATAGTAGCTTTCCTTAATGCATTGTTTATTTCTTCCTCAGTAATTGAGTTTTCATCTTCCATGTACTTTTCAAGAAGGTTCTCATCATACGCAGCCACCTCTTCGATAAGCTGTGACCTGTACTGGCGAGCCTCCTCTACCATATCAGCAGGGATAGGCACAATATCAAAGGTAGCACCCTGTGTTTCATCATGCCATACAATAGCCTGGTTCTTTATAAGGTCTACTACTCCTTTAAAATCAGCCTCATCACCAATAGGAAGTACAATTGGCACCGCGTTGCTCTTAAGCATGTCTTTAACCTGCTGGCAAACGGCAAGGAAATTTGAACCCTGGCGGTCCATTTTGTTAACAAAGCCCATACGCGGTACTTTGTAGTTATCAGCAAGCCTCCAGTTAGTTTCTGATTGCGGCTCAACACCGTCAACAGCACTAAAAAGGAACACAAGCCCATCAAGAACCCTAAGCGAACGGTTTACCTCAACGGTAAAGTCAACGTGGCCCGGAGTATCGATGATGTTAAAGTGGTACCCTTGTGATTCAGGGATAACCTTACCCTGGTCAGTTGGGAAATTCCACGTACAGGTAGTAGCAGCCGAAGTAATGGTAATACCCCTTTCCTGCTCCTGGGCCATCCAGTCCATAGTGGCAGCACCATCGTGCACCTCACCTATTTTGTGTGATTTACCGGTGTAAAACAGTATACGCTCGGTAGTTGTTGTTTTACCGGCATCAATGTGAGCGGCGATACCTATGTTTCTTGTATATTTTAAATCTCTAGCCATTTTAAATGTTTCTTTATGAATTAAAACCTGAAGTGAGAGAATGCCTTGTTAGCTTCTGCCATTTTGTGGGTATCCATCCTCTTTTTAACAGCAGCACCTTCTTCCTTGGAAGCAGCCAGGATTTCAGAAGCCAGCTTTTGAGCCATGGATTTCTCATTTCTCTTCCTTGCATAAAGAATCATCCACTTCATAGCCATGGATATTTTCCTGTCCGGACGTATCTGCATCGGGATCTGGAATGTAGCACCACCTACACGGCGGCTACGCACTTCTACGTGAGGCATAACGTTTGTAAGGGCATCCTTCCAAGTTTCAAGGGCAGATTTTTCTGCGTCTTGTTTTTTAGTTTCCACGATATCAATAGCATCATAGAATACTTTGAAAGCAGTTGATTTTTTACCGTCCCACATAAGGTTGTTCACAAAACGTGTTACCAACTGGTCGTTAAACCTCGGATCCGGTAAAAGAGGTCTTTTTTTGGCCTGTCTTTTTCTCATGTCTTTACTTTAAAAGTTTTTAAAATTACTTTTTGTCTTTAGGGCGTTTTGCACCGTATTTAGACCTCCTCTGCAGCCTTCCGTTTACACCGGCAGTATCCAGAGCACCACGAACAATGTGGTATCTAACACCAGGCAAGTCTTTAACCCTTCCACCCCTAACTAATACTATCGAGTGCTCTTGCAGATTGTGGCCTTCACCCGGGATGTACGCGTTCACCTCGTTACCATTGGTTAAACGAACCCTGGCAACCTTACGCATTGCAGAATTCGGTTTCTTTGGTGTAGTGGTGTACACACGTGTACATACTCCTCTTCGCTGAGGGCAAGAATCTAAAGCAGCCGATTTACTCTTCTTAGTTATCTGGGCTCTCCCTGTTCTTACTAATTGTTGAATTGTTGGCATAATTAATACTAAAATTTCTTATGTTTAAATAACCCGCTTTTTACGGGGTTGCAAATGTAGGAATTATAATTTACAAAACAAATCTTAATCCATTAATTTTCAAATGGATTGTCAGCCCAAACCCGCCTGCATATTTTTCAGGCATTTTTTGCGTTATTTGTAGCGGTTATACTGCTGCATTGAAAAATTATCTTTCCATATTTATTATACTCCTGTTGTGGCTGCCGCTTACGGGGCAAAACCTCAGCCTTAAAATTGAGGGTGCCGGCGATGCCGAAACACGCATTATTGATTCACTGTCCTATAAGAGGATGCATGAAAATGCACGCGCCGTTGCCGATGAGGCAGCACTTATGTGCAGCAGGCTTACTAAGGCCGGGTACCTGGAAAATGAGATAACAGGCATGCGCAAGGTAAACGACACCTTGTTTTTATATACTATAGCAACAGGAAGGCAAACGCGTGCGGTACATATATATACCGGCAAATTGGAGGCTGATGAGAAGGCCCTGCTTGAAATAAGCAAGGACACGCTTGTACTGGCTCCTGCCGAAGTGGAAGACTACATGAACAGCAATGTTGCCGCCCTTGAGCGAAAAGGGTATTCGCTGAGTTCCATGCGGCTGGTAAACTATACCCGGCAAGGGAACGTGCTACATGCTGAACTCACACTGAAAACTGAAAAAAAGCGATCGCTTGACGATATTGTGCTTGAAGGCTATCCTAAATTCCCCGAAGGCATACGGCGCAATATAACCCGGCAATATAAAGGAAAAACCTTTAACCAGCAGACGCTGGAACGTGTTAACAAAGATTTTAACTCATTGCGATTTGTAAGCCAGGCCCGCTACCCTGAAATATTGTTTAAAAAGGACACTACCAAGGTATATGTTTACCTGCAAAAGGCAAAACCCAATGTTTTTGATGGCTTTATTGGCTTTAATAATGACGAAAGCAGCAACCTGGTATTTACAGGATACCTTGACCTTGCCCTGAACAACATACTAAACTCCGGGGAAAAGCTAAACCTTTTCTGGAAAAGCGACGGCAACAGGCAAACTACATTTAATGCCTCCGCTGAGCTGCCTTACCTGTTTAAAAGCCCTATTGGGATAAAAGCAGCACTGCGTATATTCAGGCAGGACAGCACTTTCCAAACCACGGTTACTGAGGTAAACCTGGGATATTATTTCAGCTACAATTCAAAATTATTCTTTGGGCGGCAGCAGACCCAGTCAACCGACATACAGAACCAAAATACGGCCTCACTAAGTGATTTTTCCAGCGCTTTCTGGACATCTACATACGAGTTTACCCGATATACTGTTGATGATTTCCTTTTCCCTGAAAAGACAGTATTATCCATTAAGGCAGGCTTCGGCAGCCGTGACTCAAAAGCAGGCGACAGTGACCAGTATTTTGCCCAGATAAGCGCTGCGCACAACCTGTACCTAAACCGGAATAATATCATTAACCTGAAGAACCAGACCTTTTACCTTAACAGCAGCAACTATGTTATTAATGAACTGTACCGGTTTGGGGGCATCAATTCCATAAGGGGTTTTAACGAAAACAGCCTGCAGGCCAGCCTGTACTCTGCCCTTATGGTAGAATACCGCTACATTTTGTCGCCTTCTATATACGTCCATTCCATCACCGATTACGGTTATTTCCAGGATGAAACTTCAGAACTTCGTGATAACCTGCTGGGTCTTGGCTTTGGGTTTGGGCTGCTGACCAAAACAGGACTGTTCAATATCGTATATGCAAACGGCAGCACCAGGGGGCAGCAAATACGCCTGTCTAACTCGGTCATCCATTTAAGCTTTAAGACAAATTTTTAAACAATTAACAATAAAAATCTTCTAAATGTTATTATAATTATAGTTTAGTAAGAATTATTGTCAAAATGTTATCATAAACTTAAATTAACGTTGTCATAAAACGCTTGCCATATACCTGCCTTCATTAGAAATTTGGTTTCTGTAACTCAAATCTAACTTAATGAAAGCAAAACTAAAGGGTTTATTAACGCTGCTATTTGCGTTGATAATGCAAATTACATTTGCGCAGGAACGGACAGTTTCAGGAACTGTTACGGACCAGGGAGGGCTCCCGCTTCCTGGTGTTAATGTAGTAATACGGGGCACTACAACAGGGGTATCGACAGATTTTGACGGAAGGTTTAGTATTGAAGCTGCTCCTACCGATATCCTCGTATTCAGTTTCATCGGGATGCAAACCCGCGAACTGCCTGCAACTTCAACCACAATTAATGTTACCATGCAGGATGTGGCTACGCAGCTGGAAACCGTAGTGGTAACGGCAGTAGGTATCCGCAGGGAAAAGGCATCAATAGGTGCTGCCACCACCACCGTGCGTTCAGAACAAATTGTACAAGGCTCGCAGCCCAATATTGCCGATGCGTTAAAGGGTAAAGTAGCCGGTGTGGTAATTTCGAACGCATCAACAGACCCGGGTGCATCATCAGGTATTCTCATCCGGGGTATCAGTTCGCTTTCTCAGGAAAACCAGCCACTGTTTGTTGTTGACGGTATTCCTATCAATAACCAGTCTACTTTCTCGTCAAGCCTCAACGGCGGTTATGATTTCGGCCGGGGCTCAGGGGATATTAATCCGGATGATATTGCCAGCCTGACCGTGCTTAAAGGTGCTTCGGCAACTGCACTGTATGGTTCAAGGGCCGCTAACGGTGTTATTATCATAACCACAAAGAAAGGCCAGGCGGGCAAGCTTGCCATTGATTTTTCAACAACAACCTTTTTCTCGGAGGTGCTGAGGACACCAAAGTACCAAAACCAGTTTGGGCAGGGATGGGACGGAATCCATTACCTGAACGAGAACGGCTCATGGGGGCCAAGGTTTGATAACCAGGTGCGCCCATGGGGTAATGTTGTGGACAATTCACAGCTTATAAAGCGTTATGCATTTCAGGAAGACCAGCTGGAAAACTTTTTTGATACGGGAATATCCACAGTAAATACCCTATCCGTTTCGGGCGGTGCAGGTGAGTCAACGGTTCGCCTTTCTTATTCCAATACGCAGCAGGATGGTATATATCCAACTAATGCCGACTCATTTGAGCGGAATACGATAGGCCTTTCAGGAACTACCAAAGTAGGCGGTTTTACCCTTAACGGGAACATGAACTATGTGAACACGGCAGGCAGCGCGGTAGCAACAGGACAAGGGCTGACTGTGTATAACAACCTGCTGCAAATCCCTAATGATATACCTATCACTGAGTTCAGGGATTACAACAGCCCGTTCCACAACGTTTCTAACTATTATACGCCATATGGGGTAACCAACCCTTATTTTACTTTAAATGAAAACGGCAGCGACTATAATAAAGAGCGTTTTTACGGATCGCTTGAAATATCGGCTGAAATCAACAAGTGGTCAAGCTTTACGTACCGTGCCGGTGTTGACGTGTTTAGCGAATTATTGCGTACATGGACTGCCGAAGTGGATGCAGCGCCCGGAAGCCCCAATAATGGGCAATCCTCAGAAGCACCGGGCACCTATTCTGAAGTTTCCAATACGTTTAAGCAGATAAACCACGACCTGCTATACAACCTCAATTTTGAGTTCACAGATAAGCTGGCCCTTGCGTCAACCTTTGGCTTTAACCTGAATACAAGGGGGGGTACATCCTTTGCGGCAAGTGTGCCAAGCCAGGATATACAGGGCTTCTATTCGTTCTCGAACAGCGCTGACGTCCCTACAGTTTCATCTGCAAGATCAGACAGGAAACTATACGGCCTGTTCAATTCATCGACTTTATCGTATGACAACCAGATTTACCTTACGGTGAATGCAAGGAACGACTGGTTCTCCACGCTTCCGGAACAGAACAGGAGCTTTTTCTATGGCGGGGCCAATGTGAGTTGGGTTTTCACGAACACCTTTCCGGGTTTAAAAAATATTATGGACTACGGTAAGTTAAGAGGTGGTTACGGTGAATCCGGTAATGATACTGCCCCATACCAGGTAAATTCTATATTCGCTTTGGGCAGTGCAGACAACCAGGGCTTCGGCAGCTACAACTTCCCGGTAAACCAGGTAACAGGTTATGAAGTTGGGAACAGGCTTGAAAACCCTGACCTTCGCCCGGAGAGGAAAAAAGAATTTGAGATAGGCCTTGAGGCATCGTTTTTTGACAACAGGCTGTCAATAGATGCCACATATTATAATGCAAGGGTTGTTGACCAGATATTATCACTGCCACTGGCGCCGAGTAGCGGTTATACCAGCCAGACGGCAAACATAGGTACTATATCAAACGAAGGTTTTGAAGCATTGGTTACCTTCGGGTGGATCAAAAACAACGAAGACGGCTTCAACTGGAGTACCTCTGTCAACTTTACTACGAATAACACCGTACTTGAAGAACTGGACCCAAGGCTGGGACAGGTAGAACTGGGTGGGCTTAGCACCACATCGTTAATTGCAAAAGAGGGGCAACCCGTAGGCCTTATTATTGGCAGCGTACCAGAAAGGGACCCTAACGGCAATATTGTAGTAGATGTTAATGGTATACCGGTTGCATCATCAACAAGGGAAGTATATGGCGATACCCAATATGACTATACTATGGGTATAGGAAATACCCTTAGCTATAAAGGCTTATCGCTTGATTTTACTTTTGATATACGCCAAGGCGGCCTTATGTATTCACGTACTGCCGATATTACCCGCTTTACCGGTAACTCAGTAACCACTACCTTCAATAACAGGGAGCCTTTTATTGTACCCGGATCGGTAGTGCGGGTCACTGACGCGGCAGGCAATGTTACCTACCAGCCTAACACTACTCCTGTAGATGTGGAGCACATGGATGACTACTACCGTGCGGATGCGCTCTCGAGGCAGAACGTTATTGATAAATCTTTTATTAAACTGCGTGAAGTTGTGCTTACTTACGCTCTTCCGGCCAAATACCTTGAAAAATCTTTCATACAGGGGCTGTCGTTCTCAGTGATAGGGCGTAACCTGTTCCTATGGACACCACGCAGCAACCAGTACATTGACCCTGAAGTATCTACTTTCGGCACCGACCTGCAAAGCCAGTTTGGTGAATTTAGCGCCAACCCTTCCACAAGAAGTATGGGCTTTGCAATCCGGGCTAATTTTTAAAAAATAAATGAAATGAAAAATAAACTTAAAATCGCTTTACTGGCTTTTGTGGCAGTATCCACATCCTGCCAGGAAGACCTTGACATAAATACGGACCCTAATTTTCCCCAGGAAATCAACAAGGGGCTTGCTCTCGCGGCATCTGAAGCTTCGCTGGCAACCGTGGTCGGGGGCGACCTTACTAATCTGGGAGGCTTTTATGCACAATACCATACCCAGGCGCCTACAGCCAGCCAGTATGAAAATATTGATGCTTATAATATTAATATTACTTATGCTGACAGGCTGTGGACAGAGCTGTATGCAGGGTGCCTGAATGACCTTAAATATGTACTGGACACATCCAATGCCGCAGGTGATACCGGCACCGCACTGATAGCAACTGTACTCCAGGCGTATACATACCAGTTGCTGGTAGACCTGTTTGGCGATGTGCCCTACAGCCAGGCCTTGGGCGGGCTGCAGAACATAACACCTGCGGCTGACCCTGGGGAGGAGATATACATGGACCTGCTGGCGCGCATCAGTGCAGCACAGGCTGCTTATGCTGCCAATCCGGTGCCTTCTGATGTGGGAGGCCAGGATATAATCTATGGAGCCGATATGGACAACTGGAACCGTTTTGCCAACACGCTTAAACTACGCATATACCTCAGGATGGCCTACACACCAATGGCCAACCCGGCAGCGGTAAACGCGCTGATAGCAGAGAATAATTTTATTGATGAGGATGCCGCTTTTGATAATTTCGGTACATCGCTTAACCAGACCAACCCGTTTTTTGGTGTGCAGCTATCTAATGAAGGCTCAGGGCTTGGCGATGTGAATAATGTTGCCAGTAATTCACTTCACGAGTTTTATGTGCTTAATAATGACCCGAGGCTTGAATTTGTCTATCGCCCTAATACTGCAGGAAATTATATATCGATACCGCAAGGTTCGGGCGATGAATTTAACAACACGGCTGTAAACTATTCAAGGCCAAATGTACAAAGGCAAACCCCTGTATTCCTGATAACTGTAGCCGAAAGTAATTTCCTTCAGGCAGAAGCGCTCATCCGTTATGCGGGCGGGGCGGGTGCCCAGCAAAAATATGAGGAAGGCGTGAGGGCATCATTTGCAACCTACCAGGCAAACTTTTTTGATTCAGAAGGAGAAACATTCCTGTCTGCCAATGAGGCGCTACAGGCTGCTAATGATTTGCTCGCCGGGCCTTATGCCTATACACCCGGAGGCACTGTTGAGGAACAGGTGAGGCAGGTAATAGTGCAAAAATGGGCAGCGCTGGCTTATGTGAACAATATAGAAGCGTGGATAGAAACTACGCGCACCAAGTATCCTGAAATAGTTCCTGAAGGTACTGAGAATTACGCCGAAGGTAACAGGATACCGTCAAGAATATCAGTATTGTCAGGTACCACTGTGCCAAGCATACTATTCTATCCTGATTATGAAGTAAACCGCAACCCTAACATACAGCAAAGGAACAATATAACTGAAAATGTGTGGTGGGACCAAAAACCTGAATAAATAATAACTATGAAAAAAATATTAAAACATACCAGGACTGCCACATTATGCCTTGTGGCGGTAGTTTCTTTCTCCTGCAGTGAGGAAGACCCGATAGCATCATCGGTAACTAATTATCCTGTAATAGAAATTATGGGTGATGATGTGATTATTGTTGAAAAAGGACAACCCTTTAATGACCCCGGGGCAATTGCAACCATTGACGGAAAATGAAGTACCCTTGGAGGTACAATTTTCAGGCCAATACAGGGGCAATACATTTGAAAACATACTGGACACCAATGTTTCCGACATATACACACAAGAGTTTACCGCAACTAATCAGGAAGGTTTTAGCAGGACGTTAATAAGGGAAGTAATTGTTGCTGAAACAGGAGACCTCACCAACAGTATTGCCGGTTTATACAGATCAACAGTATTCCGCAACGGCGTGCAGGGCAACCCGGCCTCGGCATATACAAATATTGAATATATACTGATTTGGGAGAATGAAGATGGCACCTATGGCATATCAGATGCATTTGGCGGATGGTATTTGTTTGGAAGGGCAATTCCGGGCTCAGAAACTCCCGGAGGTATAATTATTGCAAATAATATTCCTGCCAATGATTTTGATTTTCCTGCAACCCTGAGTAACTCCTATTTCGGTGGTGAGGCACAAATTACTCAAATGACGGTAAATCCTGCCGACAATTCTATTGATTTAACAACGGTATGGCAGGCAGACGTATCAACAACGTACACCTTTGACATACACTTAGAACAGGTTCAATTTTAATGACAACAGCAATGAGATATATAAAATTAAATATAGTAGCCATACTGTTATGCCTTGCTTCAGCAATGGCAGTAACATCCTGCGAAGACGAGGGTTATGATGAATATGATGCGGGAGCTACCCCTACGGCAGCACTCAACGGCGAGTGGTGGATCAATATTGCCGATGAGGCAACAGGGCAAATTTTAATTCCGCACGCGCTGCACAGGACTTTTGATGCCAACAACGGCAAAATGTATATCAGTGACAGGTTTTATGGTGACACCTCGCCCCCGCTTACTTATTTTGGCTGGGAACTGATTGCGCAGGTAAACCCTGATGTGCAGAACCTTGCCTTCAGCGCAACTGACGCATTCAATGAAGCCGATGAATCATCGGTTACCATTACTGAAGGGCGTGTATTTCCGCGTGGTGGGCGTTCGCAGACGGGGGTAGTAACCGACAGTATTTATTTCAAAGCGGTTTTTGATTATGACCCTGAAACGGTGCTTATTTTTTCGGGGCATAAGCGGACCGGCTTTATAGAGGATGAATATTAGGCCGGTTATTGTTTTTTTTGGGCGATGATAAAAAAGCCCCTGCCTTTGCCTTTAGCCCCCGACGGAAGCGGCATCCTCCCCGCCGCCTGCTTTTGCGGCGGGGAGATATAGCG
>NZ_NOXV01000227.1 GCF_002251835.1 Flavobacterium cyanobacteriorum | reverse complement strand
TTATTGATTTTTAATCAATTATGTTTTTTGTCGTGTACTAAAAATTCGCTTATAAAAGACCTTTATTTTCTTGGGCTTGTCCTCAACAGGAAGTATATGCTGCTGCGAATAACCTATACTGTTTTTATGATTGGTATTGTGGTATCAGTGGCATCATTTATAATTGCCCTGAAAATGATTAATGTTCCAGTTCTTTAAGAAGGTCTTCGTAGCTGTAGGTTTCTGCATTTTTTTGTTGTACAGCGTATATAACGCCTACTCTTAAAGCCTTAAGCCCGGTTACACCCTGCAGGTCTTCCACCTCAAAACTTTCAATAACATTGCCCAGCATATTTTTGTGCTGCAGGAAACGTATATAACGGCGGTATTCTTCCTCTTCCTGCTTCTGAGAATACACGATGGTAATCTTGCCCTTTTCTGTTATCCGCTCCTTAGTGCCTTTGATATATGATTTGTCAATCCGTTTTTTCACCACTTCGTACCGTGCATTATAAGTGCCGTCTACATCGAAACGTTTTTCATCCATTCGGAAACGGATTGATATCGGTGCGCTGAAAACCAGTATTAGTGATGTTACATCAAGGTCATAAGGCAATGTAGGGCGTAGTTTGTAATATTCATTTTCCATTTCGCACATGGCCTGAAGCTGCCACAGCCTTAGGTTATCAAGGTAAATGGGATTATAGCTATGTTTGGGCGAAATAGAAGCGCCTATGTAGAGGTTGTGCTCTACGCCATCTGTTTTGAAACGCTCATAATAATGAGGGAAGAAAGCCTGTGCTTCTTCCTGCTTCCTGTCGAGTACGGCGGCCATTTGTTTATTAATGATGGAAAGGGCATCATCAAAATCCTTGCGGCTGTCATACACCAGTTTCATCTTGTCATCAAGCGAGGCAAAATAAGCGGCTATCTTGTCATGTATTTCGGTGTTGGCCGAATCAAAATGCTGCAGTACCGGGTGTATCTCGTTTATGACATAATTTTGAACAACGGCCTCAGTATCGGCTTTCAGTTCTGATTTCAGCTGGTTTTCCAGTTTTTCCAGTTCATATATATGTTGCTCAATTAGCGGCAGCTTTTCTGTTTTAAAGATAAACCTGAAAAGCGACAGCAGGCTTTCTATCTGCAGGATAAGGTCTTTTTCTATAGATTCATTCCTGGCTGTTGAAGAACCTTTTATATCAATCTGTCCGTAGAGTGGGTATACTTCACGGAATACAATTTCTTTATAAGCCAGGTTCCTGGAAGCAGAATTAATGTGCTGCAGCGCCTCCTCCCGGAATTTCCAGTAAACACTGTGGTGTATTGCCGTATATTCATTTTGTATGATGGCATCAATCTGGTTTTGCAGCTCACTGTAGTAGCGCTCAATCGTGTCTGAGAGGAACGGCAGAATGTAAGCCAGTTTATTGGCATTAATGCTGTTAAGTTCTTTTGGGCGGGAAGATACCAGTTCTACAAGGCCCAGCAGCTTATTGTTTTTTATTATAGGCGCTAAAATACAACTCCGTACATCCTGTGCCAGTAGGTGCTGTGCAAATTTTGCATCTTCAGGGTTGTCTTTGGCGTAGGCATCCACATCCGAAATGATAAAGTAGTCCTTCTTATTCATCAGGTAGTCCAGTGTGCATTCACAAAACATGCTGCCGCAGCTCATTTCACGGTTATTATCCAGTATAAAGCTCTTCATGTCATCAAATGGTGCCAGCCGGAACTCGTTATCCTCCGTATTGATTTCGGTGTAGCCTATACGTAGGTCAGGTATTTTGTATATTGACCTGAATATGGATTCTACACCGGCTTTTGTATCATCAGTAAAATCCTCATTTTTAAGCAAATTACTTTTAAGATTGGATATTGCGCTTTCCGTAGTGGCATCAAAAAGCGTAAGGATGCCAAAGCCTTTTGAAATCCAGCTCCCTTCGGGGAATTTTTGTCTCCAGAGGTCAAGGTTGTCAAAGTTATCAATCAGGAGATTTACATCTTCAGGGGTTATTTCAACAGCCTTTTCCGTTGGGATTATTTCAAGGAAATCAGCGTTATACAATATGCGGTAGTGGCGCATTACGCCTGTACTGTCCGGTATATCATAAAACAGGGGCTTACTGAAATCAAAATGGTAGCCATAGTGGCTGTTGAGTATCAGGCAGCAGCAAAATACGTAAAACTGGTGGTCATCAAAGTTTCGTATAGCCATGCCG
Organism: Flavobacterium cyanobacteriorum; assembly: GCF_002251835.1. Taxonomy (GTDB): domain Bacteria; phylum Bacteroidota; class Bacteroidia; order Flavobacteriales; family Flavobacteriaceae; genus Flavobacterium; species Flavobacterium cyanobacteriorum. Next base: position 24,287 of record NZ_NOXV01000227.1, on the reverse strand, counting down.
AAATCATCACCGGCAGCATTTACAATATTTTTAAACCGCTCAGTATAATTGAAGGTGATATTAAAAAAAGGTATGGCTGCCGCTTTTATTTCGTTTCGTGTAAGTGCCGTTGGGAAAAGGTCCGCCAGCAGGTTCTTTATCAGCTTCTCATGTTTGTCCAGCAATGAGAGGTCGGTGATACCTTCACGAAGTTCCGGGTAGGGTTCGGCGTGCTTCAGCAGCGCCTTAGCATATTCAGAGCGGTAATCAATATCGGACTGCGCAATATTTTCCAGGGATTCCAGTACTTTATGGAATGATATTTTGGCTATCAGCGGGCCTATAATATTTTGGCTGTCATCAATTATCATTGTCATCACATTATACCCTCAAAGGTACAAAAAATATACCACCGGCCCGTTGTCCGTGCCGTTGTGAAATTTGAAAAGGATATTACTGCCATTTTGCCGTAATTTTGTACTTATTCAGCAAAAATGAACCAGGTACTGCCATCGGTAGGCACTATACAAATTAGCGTAAAGCGGGAAGACCTGCTGCATCCGCATATTTCGGGCAATAAGTTCCGAAAGCTTAAGTACAATATCCTCCAGGCCAAAAGACAGGGCGTGCGTACACTGCTTACTTTTGGCGGGGCGTATTCTAATCATATTGCCGCTACGGCTGCGGCCGGAAAAGAATACGGTTTCAAAACTATAGGAGTCATTAGGGGAGAAGAACTGTTTGATAAAATTGTGGATAACCCAACACTTTCATTTGCAAAATCCTGTGGTATGGAGCTTATATTTGTATCAAGGGATGTTTACAGGCAAAAGGAAAGCAAAATTTTTAATACAACCCTACAGGAGCGTTTTGGCGATTTTTATCTGGTGCCAGAAGGCGGCACTAACAACCTTGCGGTTAAAGGTTGTGAAGAGATACTTGAAACTAATGATATTGACTATACCCACATTTGCTGCGCGGTGGGTACAGGAGGCACGGTTTCGGGTATTATCAATTCGGCCTCAAACAACCAGCAGGTACTTGGCTTTCCGGCACTAAAGGCAGATCTTTCCGGCGCTATACGTAAATTTGCCAAGCAGGATAACTGGGCGCTGGTTACAGAGTATCATTTCGGCGGGTATGGCAAAATAAATGCCGGACTTGTTACGTTCATCAATAAATTTTATACTGAAACAGGCGTGCCGCTTGACCCTGTATATACAGGTAAGATGTTTTTTGGAGTTTATGATATGATAGTAAATCATGGCTTTCCTGAAAATAGCAGGATATTATTGATACACACCGGCGGCCTGCAGGGTATTGCCGGAATGAACAAAGAACTGGCGAAGAAGAAACAGCCATTAATAAAAATTGAAATATAATGACTAAAAAAATCTTAGCACTGTTTTTTTTAAGCTTTTTAATAAGCTGCGGGACATCTAAATCACGTGTGCAAACATCAAAAAGTACAGCTAGGAAATCGGCTTCTTCTCCGTCCAGAAAAGCAAATACCATAAAACGAAACCCACGCACTGTGACCTCACTGGAGAAGAAACACCACTCAGGCAGCCAGACTGAAGTTCTGGAATCAACCTCCAAAACTGTCGTATATGCTGACCTTGTAAAGCAATACGTGCTGGACTTTAAAGAAATAGCTAAAGATAATATGCGCCGCCACGGCATACCTGCCAGCATAACACTGGCACAGGGCATACTGGAATCGGGCGCGGGAAGGGGCACACTTTGCATTAACGCCAACAACCATTTCGGTATTAAATGCCATAAAGACTGGACCGGAGACACAGTATATCATGATGATGATTCTGACCAGGAATGTTTCAGGAAGTATGACCAGGCAGCCGAATCGTATAATGACCACTCGCTGTTCCTTACTACCCGTGGCAGGTATGCTTCGCTGTTTAGCCTCCCTAAAGATGACTATGCCGCATGGGCACGTGGCCTTAAGGCAGCCGGATATGCCACAGATCCAAAATATCCCGATAAGCTCATCGGGCTTATTGAGCGCTATGAACTTGCAAAATATGATGCCGAAGTACTTGGCAAACCTTATGTTCCTAAAATATCTACAGTACCTGATATTGTCCAGGGGACACAAGAAAATAATGTAGTCGTTGAGGTAGGCTCGTACAGGGTGCAGCAGGGCGATACTTTATACTCCATATCAAAAAAACACAATATTTCTGTTGAAGACCTGATGCGGCTTAACGGCCTTACCGGCAATTCCATATCTGTAGGGCAGGTACTAAAAGTTAAATAAAGATAAATATGTTATATGAAAGAAGCAGCCGCCTTTTTGCGGAAGCAGAAAAGGTAATACCCGGCGGTGTTAATTCACCTGTGCGTGCCTTCAGGGCCGTAGGCGGCACGCCTGTATTTGTTAAAGAAGCCAAAGGTGCCTACCTTATTGATGAGGATGGCAACAGGCTTATTGACTATATAAACTCGTGGGGGCCAATGATACTGGGGCATGCTTATGAGCCGGTGGTTAATGCGGTTACAGAACGGGCAAGGAAGGGTACCTCTTTCGGTATGCCTACAGCACTGGAAACCGAAATTGCCGCACTGGCTGTGGCTATGGTTCCCGGAATAGACAAGATACGTTTTGTTAATTCAGGTACTGAAGCATGTATGAGCGCCATAAGGCTGGCAAGGGGTTACACAGGACGCGAAAAAATTATAAAGTTTGCGGGCTGCTACCACGGCCACAGCGATTCATTCCTTATACAGGCCGGGAGCGGGGCAGTTACCTTCGGTTCACCCAACAGTCCCGGTGTAACTCAGGGTACAGCAAAAGATACCCTTTTAGCTAAATATAATGATCTTGATAATGTAAAACAGCTTTTTGAGGCCAACCCAAATGAGATTGCTGCCATAATCATTGAACCAGTAGCCGGGAACATGGGTTGTGTGCCACCTGCCGGTGGTTTCCTTCAGGGCCTAAGAGACCTTTGCGACAGCAATGGTGCGCTGCTCATATTTGATGAGGTTATGACAGGTTTCAGGCTGGCCAGGGGCGGTGCACAGGAACTTTATAACATTACTGCCGATATTGTTGCTTTCGGAAAGGTAATAGGGGGAGGACTGCCTGTGGGCGCATTTGCGGCGAGGGCAAAAATTATGGATTACCTGGCACCCGTAGGGCCGGTTTACCAGGCCGGTACACTTTCAGGCAACCCGCTGGCAATGGCTGCCGGGCTTGAAATGCTGAAAGCGCTTAATGCTGATGACGCAGTTTATACAAGGCTTGAGGAAAAAACAGCATATCTTGAAACAGGAATACGTGCAAAGCTTGATGCCGCCGGGGTTGTTTACACAATCAACAGGGTAGGCTCCATGATATCTGTGCATTTTGATGCCGCACCTGTCACAGATTTTGCAACAGCGGCAAAAGGTGACAATGAAACCTTCAGGAAATTTTTCCACGGGCTTTTGCGCGAAGGTGTTTACATTGCACCTTCAGCTTATGAAACCTGGTTTATTACTGATGCCCTTACGTATGAAGACCTTGATTTTACTATTGAAGCTGTTGGCAGGGTGTCTGCTGATCTATAATCACAAAAAAAGCTCCTTTCACAGGAGCTTTTTTATAAGAAAATATAAAAGATTTAATTAGTCAGCTTTTTCAGTACCGCGGGATTCTTTTCAAGCTTTGCAAGTTCTTCAGGAGAAAGTGAAGCCTTAATTTTAGCTTCAATCACCTTTGAAAGGCTTGCTTTACGCTCAGCACTAAGATTGTTGGCAAGTTCACGGTGCTTATATTCAAAAAGATTAAGGAAATCATCTTTTTGTGTTCCGGTAAACTTAATTACTTTTCCAAGCGCTTCAACATCTTTTATAGCCAGCTGCTTGATGTCTTCTTTTTCCTGGGCAACAGCTTGTGTGGCAGGCTTAGCCTCTTTTTTCTGTGCGTTGGCACTGAACCCGAAAGCCAGCATAACAACTAAAATAGTGATTATCTTTTTCATAAATAAGGATTTATTTTGTATAATATCTTGTCAAATCTAAATAATTTGTAAAATATTACAAAACTTTCTGCCACTAAATTTATCTTCTTTTTGCGTTTTTAAGATTTTTATGCCTTTTTGTTATTTTTTCCCGGTGCTCCTCTTTCAGTTTTTCCCACTTGTCAAACTGTTCCTGCGTCAGTATCTTTTTCATTTCGGCCTTAAGGGCAATTTGTTCATCAAGCTTTTTACTTTGCAGCGCATAACGCTCGTCAGCGGTAAGTTTTTTCCCGGCTTCCCTGTCAGCCTTAAGCTGTGTACGCATAGCTGATGCTTTTTTTACTTTCTCCAGCATCAGATTCCGGACATCCTTTTGCTGCTTTTCGTTCAGGTCAAGCGCCAGCGCCAGTCTTTTTGCCTGTAGCTCTGCTTTTTGTTCCGGTTTAAGTTGTTCCTGCCTTTGCTGTGCCGATGCGTTAAAAGCAAAAGCCATAACAACAGCTAAAATCCATGTTTTCATACTATTATGTTTTTAATGATATAGCTATAAGACAATCCGGGTATAAAAAGGTTTAATTGAGCAAGTTTTGGTGTTCCGTGCGTTTATAAAATTTGGTTGCTACAACCGGCATAAAAAAGGCTGCCTTCACGCAGCCTTTAATGTATTTAGATAGGATGATATTACCCCTTAAACTCTACTGTTTTGGTGTCGCCATCTACGGTTACTTTTATTAGCCCATGCTTGCTAAGCCCTTTCATGGCAGCGTCCCATTTTTTGCCGCTAAGCCCTGCCTGTGCTTTAAGGGCATCAAGGGCCAGCTGGCCGCTAACCTTTATCAGTTCTGCAATAGCCTTTTCATCTTCGGTAAGTTCAGGCCCTTTCTTCTCCGGCCTCATTTGCGGGAAGAAAAGCACTTCCTGGATTGACGGGTTATTGGTAAGGAACATGATAAGCCTGTCCATGCCAATACCAAGCCCTGATGTTGGCGGCATGCCATATTCCAGCGCACGAAGGAAGTCGTTATCAATAAACTGTGCTGCTTCCACATCCCCTCTTTCGCTTAGTTTCAGCTGCGCTTCAAAGCGTTCTCTTTGGTCAATTGGGTCGTTAAGCTCACTATACGCATTGGCAATTTCTTTACCGCACACCATAAGTTCAAAACGCTCGGTAAGCTCCGGGTTGTCACGGTGCTCTTTACACAGCGGGCTCATCTCTTTAGGGTAATCGGTAATAAAAGTCGGCTGTATAAAGTTACCTTCGCATTTTTCACCAAATATTTCGTCAATAAGCTTGCCTTTGCCCATGGTTTCATCTACGGCAATGCCCATGCCTTTGGCGGCTTCAAATATTTCCTGCTCTGTCTTGCCTGAAATGTCAAAACCTGTAAACTGCTTAATGGCATCGGTCATGGTAACTCGGGCATAAGGCGCTTTAAAATTCACCTTATGTTCGCCAAAAGTGGCTTCGGTAGTGCCGTTAACCGCTATGGCACAATGCTCCAGCAGGTTTTCGGTAAACGCCATCATCCAGTTGTAGTCTTTGTAGGCTACATATATTTCCATGGCGGTAAATTCAGGATTATGTGTCCTGTCCATACCCTCGTTACGGAAGTTTTTAGAAAACTCGTATACTCCGTCAAAACCACCCACTATAAGCCTTTTCAGGTACAGTTCGTTGGCAATCCTCATATAAAGCGGTATATCAAGCGTGTTGTGATGCGTTACAAAAGGCCTTGCCGCGGCGCCGCCCGGTATAGGCTGAAGTACAGGGGTTTCTACTTCAAAATAGCCCCTGTCGTTAAAAAAGCTGCGCATGGCATTGAACAACTTCGTCCTTTTCATAAACACCTCTTTTACATGCGGGTTCACCACCAAGTCTACATAGCGTTGGCGGTAACGCTGCTCGGGGTCGGTAAATCCGTCATATACCTTACCGTCGGCATCCGTTTTAGGAAGCGGAAGCGGGCGTAGTACCTTGCTAAGCAATTGAAAGTCGGTAACATTGATAGATTTTTCGCCTACCTGTGTGGTAAACATCGTGCCTTCTACACCAATAAAGTCGCCCAGGTCAAGCAATTTCTTGAACAGCTCATTGTATTTGCTTTTGTCTTCGCCTGGACAAATTTCATCACGGTTAAAATAGAGCTGGATGCGGCCTTCGCTGTCCAGCAGTTCGGCAAACGATGCCTTGCCCTGTATGCGGGTAGACATTAACCGGCCTGCAACTACAACCTTCTTACCTTCAAGATATCCGTCCTTCACCTGTTTACTTGTATGGTCTACAGGGAAAAGGTTTGCCGGATAAGGATTAATGCCGAGTTCCCTCAGCCTGTCCAGTTTCTCTCTACGAATAATCTCTTGTTCAGAAAGCTGCATGACTTACTATATTTTTAAGGGTGCAAAGATATAGATATTTGACAAAATTGGCAATGTATTATATAGGTGTAAGTTTGCTACCTTTGTATTACAATTCTTCTATAATGAATAAAAAAGTGGCGGTTCAGGATCTGGGCCTGAAAGATTATAAGGAAACGTGGGATTACCAGGAGCGTCTTTTTCAGGAAATACTAGGCATAAAAATAAGGAATAGAAGGGAGGAAGCAGCTTATGAAACACCTAACCATCTGCTGTTTGTAGAGCATCCGCATGTGTATACTTTAGGTAAGAGCGGTGACATTGAGAATTTATTATTAAACGAAGCACAGCTTGAGGCTAAAGGGGCAAAATTTTATAAGATAAACAGGGGCGGGGATATTACCTACCACGGCCCTGGCCAGATTGTGGGCTACCCAATACTTGACCTTGAAAATTTTTTCACAGATATACATAAATACCTGCGGCTTTTAGAGGAAGTTATAATCCTTACTATGGCCGAATATGGCCTTACCGGCACCCGCAGCCCCGGCGAAACCGGGGTTTGGATTGATGTGGGCACACCTTTTGCACGCAAAATATGTGCTATGGGCGTACGGGCATCGCGCTGGGTTACCATGCATGGTTTTGCGCTTAATGTAAATGCCGATTTAGGTTATTTTGATAATATTATACCGTGTGGCATAAGGGGTAAAGCCGTAACCTCATTAAACGTAGAGCTTAAAGCTGATAAACTTGATGAAGAAGAAGTGAAAAAGAAAATAATGAAACACTTTACCACACTTTTTGAAGCACAGCTTACGGATTAACAATCCGGAGGTGCACGTCATCTACAATATCAAATTCTAACTCCAGCTGGTCGGGCAGCAGGCGGAATGATTTGCGGTGATATTTTGTAATGCCGTATTTGCGTATAGCTTCACGATGCTCGGGCGTTGGGTAGCCTTTATTGCTCTTCCAGTTATACATTGGGTATTCTTCATGAATTTTGTTCATGTAATCATCCCTGTGGGTTTTGGCCAGGATAGATGCGGCTGCAATGCTCATATATTTTGCATCGCCCTGTATAATACAGCTGTACGGGATGTTGTTTACCGGTTTAAAACGGTTACCGTCTACAATAATATATTGTGGCTCAGGGGTAAGTTTTACAATGCATTCCTGCATGGCTCGTATTGATGCATTTAAAATATTTATTTCATCAATTATTTCAGGCTCAATATTTGTGAGATGATAACAAAGCGCTTTTTCCATTATGATGGGGCGAAGGTGCTCACGCATCTTTTCGGTAAGCTGCTTCGAGTCATTCAGGAACTCATGCTGAAAATCTTCAGGAAGTATTACCGCCGCGGCTGTTACAGGCCCGGCAAGGCACCCGCGCCCGGCTTCGTCAGTGCCGGTTTCATACAAGTGGTCTGAAAATCGTAGAGAAAGCATGCTTTGCAAATTTAAAATTTTATGTCCAAAACCTCGTTGTACAAAAGTTAAATATGAAATAATTATTACAATTATGTAATATTTTTATATTTTTGTTAGCTAAATATGTTGTATTTAAAACTACTTTCAACCCAAAACCGTAATTATTTTATATCTTACAATTACTTAATCATGAAAAGATATTTCACAGCAGGTATTTTCTTTACCGCTTTAGGCTTAAGCTCCACCCTCTTTGCGCAAACACCGGAAGAAAGGGCTGAAATTATAAAAAGGACAAATACAGAGGCCTTGCTAGAACTAAGCGAACAATTGCATTTAAAAAATGAAAAGAGTTATAATCGTGCCATGGAACTGGCCGAAATTAAAGGATGGCCATTAAAAGTTGTAAACGAAAAACAAATTTCAATACTTGTAGGTGTTGACGAAAATGACCAGCCTATATACAAGGGCACAGACAATGTAGGAGCTGCATTCACGGCAAGGGTTACAAATATCAGGACCGGAGGGTCATTAGGATTAAACCTTAATGGCCAGGGGATGGAAATGGGTATATGGGAGATAGGCCCTGTACGTACAACACATCTCGACCTAGCGGGCAGGGTTACAGTAATGGATGGAGCCAGTTTTACAGGAAATACTGATGAGGCTCAACATGCGACCCACGTGTCAGGTACTATGATGGGTTCGGGTTCTTTTAATGCGAATGCCCGGGGTATAGCCTACCAGGCGAATCTAAAGTCATATAATGCTGTTGATGATGACAGTGAAGCTGCCACCGCCGCTGCCAACGGTATGTTGGTGTCTAATCACTCATATGGATTACGGATGGATGTTGTAGTGTCAACATCACCATGGTTGCCGGGTGCCTATTCATCTGAAAGTGCCATTTGGGATCAGGTGATGTTTAATGCGCCGTATTATCAGGCTGTGATATCGGCGGGCAATGATCGTGATAATGAAGAGAGGGACGAGTTGTTAGGAAACAAGACTTCTAAAAATGCTATTGTTGTAGCCGCTGTAGAAGGCCTGCCCTCAGGAGGTTATTCAGGACCGTCCTCCGTTGTTATGAGTAATTTCAGCAGTTATGGGCCTACAGATGACCGCCGGATTAAGCCTGATATTGCGACCAAAGGCGTAAATGTTTTTTCTTGCGGCTCGTCTTCTAATACCAATTATGCTACGCTAAGCGGCACCTCTATGGCTGCGCCGGGAGTTTCAGGCGCGCTTACACTTATGCAGCAACATTATAATAATCTTAACGGGTTCTTTATGAGGGCTGCTACACTACGGGGATTAATGATACATACTGCTGATGAGGCTGGCAATGCTCCCGGTCCCGACTTCAGGTTTGGCTGGGGTCTTATCAATGCACAGGCAGCTGTAACTCTTATATCACAACGTAATATCAGTTCGCTTATTCAGGAAAACATATTGAATCAGGGGCAAACATATACATTTACTTTTAAAGCGCTTTCTTCTTCACAACCTTTAAAAGCTACTATCGCCTGGACAGATGCGCCCGGCCCCGTAAATACCGGTATTTCAAATTCAACAACTCCTGTGCTGAGAAATGACCTGGATATGAGGATTAGTAATGGCTCTGAAACTTTTTTTCCGTGGAGGCTTAACCCTATCGTAACCCTGGCAGCTGTTAAAGCTGATAATGAGGTTGATAATGTTGAAGTGGTAGAAATTCCCAACCCGGTAGCCGGTCAGACTTATACTATTACAGTAAGTCATAAAGGTAATCTTACGGGATTACAGCCTCAGGCCTATTCATTGATTATGAGCAATGTTACAGATGTTCTTTCTGTGTCTGAAAATCTGGATACTGCATTTTCCATATATCCTAATCCCGCTGATGAGTACATTAACATCAGGAATAGTTCCTCAGCAGATGTGTCAAATTTCAAGGTAACAATGTTTGACCTTCAGGGAAGGGTTGTTAAGCAACTTGATACTTTTGCTGAAAGGGTAAATGTATCAGAACTTACCGCCGGAGTATACCTTATTACTCTTACTAATGGCAAACAGTCCTATACACAGAAGATTATAATCCGATAATTTTTTATAAAATATTAGAAGAGCAGATTTTAAGTCAAAAAATCTGCTCTTTTTCTTTTTTCATATTATTATGCATATTCTTTTTTCATTTTTATGATGTTAGGTATATTGATATAGATTATTTTTTAATTTTAACATCATTATTACCTAACAATCCTTGTTTAATTAATAAATAATTAAGAAGTTTGCGTTTAACTAACTCAAATTAATAAAGTATGAGATCAAAGTTTACTTGGATTATGGCACTTTTCATGGTGCTCACATTTAATCTCTCTTTCGCACAGGAGAAAACCGTCACAGGTACGGTGTCTGACGATGCCGGGCAGCCTTTACCGGGTGTTAGTATTCTTGTGCGGGGAACTAACAAAAGCACTACCACAGACTTTGATGGTAATTATTCCATATCAGTAAGTGTAGGCCAGGTGCTCGAATTTTCTTTCGTAGGCTTCACGTCACAGTCTGCAACTATCACAGCCGCCTCAGGTGTTATAAACATTAAGCTGGAGGAAGGGCAGGTGATAGGAGTAATTGTTAAAGATGCTTACCGTACAGTGTCTGAAAGAAAGGCAACATTTGCTACAACGACCATTTCTGCCGAGGCTTTTGAGAATAGGGGCAATGCTTCCATTATACAAAGCATGCAGGGCCAGATTGCCGGTTTAAGTATTGGGACGGGCTCGGGGCAGCCGGGTGCTGACAGTGCAATTATACTTCGGGGTGTAGGTACAATTAATGGAAATTTTGAGCCGCTCTTTATCGTGGATGGTGTGCCTGTAGATGAAGATGGCTTCAGGAGTATTAACCCTAATGACTATGCGTCAATTACAACACTTAAAGACGCTGCGGCTACGTCTATCTATGGTAACCGTGGTTCTAACGGTGTTATAGTGCTGACTACAAAGAGAGGTAGTTACAACCAGGATTTAAAGTTCAGGTACACAAGCCAGTTCGGTTATAATGAATTACAGCCTGTGAACATTGACCTGATGACGTCAAGAGAGCTGTTACAGTTCCAGAAAAGATCAGGCCAGGGCTTAGGGTCTACTTTAAGCGATGCCGAGATTGACGTGCTTTCAAGGCAGGCAAATACAAACTGGTCAGACATTTTCTTTAGGAAAGGAACTACTAAACTGCACGATTTATCAATGAGTGTGGGTTCGGCTAATACCAATAACTTTACATCATTTAGTTATTTTGAACAGGATGGTATTTTTATTAATACCAATCTTAAGCGTTTTACCCTAAGGAATAACTTTACCGGCAGGTCTCAGGACCAGAAGTTTGAATATTCCCTTAACTTTAATGCCAACTTCTCCAGGCAAAGCGGTCTTGACGGCGCCGGTACGAACTCGATATTCTTTGCGCCTTTCCGTGCCGCATTGCAGGGTCTGCCCTACCTTTCGCCGTATGATGCCAATGGCAATATCACGCGCGATGGCGGTATAGCTCCAGGAAATACTGATGCCATTACTGCGGACAATGCCCCTTACGTGTTGCTCAACTCTTCGCTTATGAATACGGATATAGAAGATGAGTTTAAATTAATAACCGGATTAAATGCCAAATATACATTTATGAAAAATGTAACGGCAGGTATGCAGTTAGGCTTAGATTACTCCCAATTTAAAGCGCTGGAAAGGATACATCCGGAAAGTATATTAGGGCCCTTCCAGGCGAATGGTACCAATACAACCCAGTTTGGTGGTCTTCAGCAGGAAAGCACCTCAAGGGATTTCAGGTTTAATTCCCTGTTTACCCTAAACTATAACAATACTTTTGCTGATGCCCATACCATTGACCTTACGGGCTATGTTGAATATATCAAAAACCATTTTGACAGCTTTGGTTTTGTTCAGAGAGGTTTAGATCCACGCCTTGTAGGTACCGGTGCTGCATTTATCGATGGTGAAACGGTGGAAGGTACGCTTCGTCCCTACATCCCTACGGTGAGTTCTGGCAAAGCGGAAGAAGGACTATTCTCATATTTTGCTAACTTTGATTATGATTATAAAGGGAAATATGGTTTTAATGCTACGGTACGTCGTGATAACTCATTCCGCTTTATTGATGAAAACAAGTGGGCTACATTTTATTCTTTAGGTGGGCGCTGGAATATTGACGAAGAGTCCTTTATGGAAAAACTGCCATTCGTAGACCAGCTAAAGCTGCGTGCTTCTTTTGGTACAACGGGTAACCAAAGAATTAATAACGGATCATATAGTGCACTCAACTTTACTAGGAACTTGTATACGCAGTCAGGCGGGTATAATGGTACTCCCGGCACTGTGCCTGGACAAATTGCGAACCCTGATTTACGATGGGAAGTTACTGAGCAGACGAACGTAGGTCTGGATTTCGGGTTGTTTGGCAATAGGCTTTCAGGTACGGTAGATGTGTATAGGAAATTTACAAGGGATTTATTCCAGAGTACACCTATTTCAGCTGTTAATGCCACAACAGATATAGATACTAATACAGGTGCCCTTGAAAATAAAGGTGTGGAGCTTTTCCTGAAATATGTAATTTATGACAAGAACGGATGGAACATATCCGTAGATGCGAACACGGCCTACAACCAAAACAGGATGCGTGACCTTCCTGATAGTTATAACGGAATTATACAACCTACTGGTTCAGCTACAACTTTAGAAGGCTATCCGTTAAACACCTTTTATGTAGTACGCTATGCGGGGGTTAACCCTTCCAATGGTAACGCGTTGTTCTATACGCGTGATGGCGGCCTTACAGAAACCATACGCGATGAAGATCGTGTAAATACGGGCAAATCTAGCTTGCCAGTTTGGACCGGCGGTTTTAATACCCGTGTTTCCTACAAAGGTTTTGAATTCTCTACCCAGTGGAGCTATGTGGCCGATATATACCGCAACAACCTGGACTATGCGGACTTAGAAGAAACAAACCTTGTGAATGACGGAACTAACCGTGCTGTAAGCGCTGGTACTGCTTGGCAAAATCCTGGTGATATTACATCAGTGCCACGAGTAGGGAACCAATATAATTCTGTAGATTATATCAATAGTACAGACAGGTATCTTGAAGATGCTTCTTTCCTACGCTTGAGAAATGTCCTGCTGGGTTATAATTTTGATAAGAAGATACTTGAAAAGCTTCCTTTTTCCGGCGTAAGGCTATACATTCAGGCTGAGAATCTTGTTACGTTTACCTCTTACAGGGGCTGGGACGCGGAATCAAACTTTAGGACTACGGATAGGGGACAATATCCTACACCGAAAATTTATACTTTAGGCGCTGTAGTTAACTTTTAATTAAAAAATTGCACTATGAATAAATTACTGAAATTAACTTTTTTAGCTCTATTAATATCTGCGGCCTCTTGTGAAGATGCTACCGATATTATTCAGGAGTCTGAGCTTGGCGAAAACAATGCTTTTCGCAATGTAGATGATCTGCGAAGCGGCCTTATTGGCGTGTATGGGAGCTATAATCCCGATGGAGGCAGCAGTACTGTCCTCTTCAATGACCTTTTTACTGACAATATCAAAAAAGGCCTTAATAACTTTGGGCAGGGTTCTGATACTTTTGCTTTCAACATGAGGCCGAATAATACTTTTGCCGGTGGTATTTGGGGCAGCAGGTATGCGACGATCAACTTTGCTAATCGTGTGTTGAGGGCGTGGGATCGTATTTTTCCTACGCTTACAAATCCGGATGATATTGATAAAGCAAATGAAATAAAGGGTCAGTTGCTCGCTTTTAGGGCACTGTGCCATTTTGAGTTGCTCCAGTATTATTCTCCTAATTACAACCGCAGTTCTCAGGGCGTAATCATTATGAACTTTGTACCAGAAATTACGCAGGTTTTTCCACGTAACACTGTTGGGGAAGTTTTTGATTTTATTAATGACGATTTAGATGATGCTATTGCCTTAATTGGTGATTTTTCTTCTCTTCCTGACTATCGTAACGATGATACATCCCAGGATATATTTTATCTCGGCGCTGACGCTATGCGTTTCTTAAGGGCACGTGTCTTCCTGTATGAAGGTAGGTATGCTGAAGCTGAGACTGTAGCTGAGAACCTGATTGCGGATTATCCTCTCGCTGCGGCAGGCGCTTATTTTGATATGTTTAATGCTGATACGCCTTCGTCTGAGCTTGTGTTTAGCTTATCAAGGAGACAGGATGATGGCGGTGCTGCCGGATTATATTATACGAACTCTGTAGACAGGAATGGTTCACCTTTGTACGAGTTGTCGAATCAGTTATTAAACCTTTTTGCTGCTAATGATATCCGTAGGGAGGTCATACTTCTTCCTGAGGGCGCTACCGGGTCACTAATCGTTGGTACTGACTCACCGAATAATATCCTGCTTATAGGTAAATATCCTGGCTCTGCCGACGGTGAACTTATCAATGATTTTAAAATGTTTCGTTCATCAGAACTATACCTTATTAAGGCGGAATGCGAAGCCCGCCAAGGGAAATTTAGCGAGGCAGAAACTTCAATACAGACTTTGCGTAACGTTAGGTTAATTACCGGTACTGCGCCAACACCATCGTATGCTTCAAATCTTACGCTGGCACTTGTTGATATCCTGCTTGAAAGGCGAAAAGAACTGGCTTTTGAAGGACACCGTTATCTTGACCTGAAACGATTAGGCGCCGAGACAAATACAGGTATATTAAGAAGTAATGTTGACTGTGCTTCTTTCGACTCTAGTAATTGTGCATTATTGCAGGGTGATTATCGTTTTACTTTGCCAATTCCTACTTCCGAATTAGCTCCAAATCCTGGTATAACTCAAAATCCTAACTATTAATGTTATCGCTATGAAAAATCTTTTTAAACTTTTTGTACTCTCGCTCTTGTTTACCGCGTGTGACGATGTCGATGGAGTAATTTATAATAGCAACGCAGGATCAAACCCTACTTTCCTGGCTTTTTCTTCAAATGTATATACATTGCCTATTGAGCGTAACTCTACAGGTTCTGTTACTGTAACCCTAAATTCAAGTACGGTTTCAAATGTTGACAGAACATATAGTATTGAAGTTATTCCGGGTACAGGTCTGGATGCAGCTAACCCTGCGACTTATAATGTAACTGCTAGCTCCATAACCATTCCGGCCGGTTCTTATCAGGGAACCCTATTAATTACCGGACAGGATAATAACCTTGTTGATGCGACAGAAAAAACATTTTCTATCCGTTTTTTAACAGCTAATGGTGAGTCCGCCGATACTGATATTGCCCAAATAAGGCTTTTTGAAGTTTGCGCGCTTTTAGATACATTTACGGGAACATACCAAACACAACAATTGACAGCTAATTTGGCATCGGCCCTTGGGCCAACATTTGGTAATGACACTTTTGTTGTTCAGCAGGGTAGTAACGCTTTTGAGCGTTTCTTTGAAGCTGAAATGTATCCAGCATTTGGTGGCCTTCCTGTTCGTACTATTAATATGTCGTTTACGTGCGATGGCGTTTTCCTTTCTCAGAGTGTTAATACAGGTATCGGATGTAGTGGGAACATTATTCAACTTACAAGGCCAACTGCCGGTGGGCCTTATACTACTAGTGATGATACGGTTTTTGAGCTTCGTTATACAGAAAATTCAACCAGTTCATGCGGCATAGCCCCACGCCAGACAAGGGTACGTTTCACTAAAATTAATTAAACTATGACAAAGATATTTTATGGCTTATTGTTTGGCTTATTACTTGTAATTTCAGGTTGTAGCTATAACGACCCAAATAATGGTCAATATGACGATAACCCTTCTACAGGGTGGGTAGATTTTAATGATTTCGATTCTCAAAATGAGGTTTTCCTTACTTCGAGAACAGGCCTAATTGGCTGTGGAGATGCATCTATTATTGAAGTTCCCTTAATTCTTAGATCTTCAACTTCTCCTGAAATAATAAATGCGCCTGTAAACCGCAATGGTGTAGGTGTTAAATTTACAATTACTGATGTAATTGGTAATGCTGTATCTCAGGGTGTTACAGCAACAGCCTCTGTACCGGCAGGTTCGCGTACCGGAAAATTAGTAGTTGATTATCCGGATAATCTCTCATCAAGCCTTGAGTTCTTGATTACCCTTACTTCTACCGATAATCCTGTGGTAAGTGTAGGAGCACCTGATAATGCAGATCCTGTACAGTACCGTATAAAAATCAATGTAGGGGACAGGGATAGATTAACCGGAAGTTATGATGTTCTGGAAGATGATCTTTATGAGTACTCGTCTGAAGTTACCCGGGGTCCGGCTGCAAATGAATTAATTATAACTAATCTCTACGACGCTGACCCAAATTCACAAACGCGTGTTATTGTTAACGGTGATGGTACTATCAGCTATCCTGCATTTACAGACAATTTTTTGTATACACTGGCAGGACTTGGCCCAATTTATTTAGAAGGCCTTACAGGTAGTACTTATAATGCATGTGAAGGCACAATTACATTAAGATTCAGGCTTCGCTTTGGTAACGGGCTGAATAGTGCTACCGCACCTATTACTACTGTGTTAACAAGGTTATAAGTTCTATTTACTTATATGTAAAAATTAAAAACCCGCTGTATGGCGGGTTTTTTGTTCTTATTGGCTTTTCCTAACACTCTTTATAGCTTCAGAATAAATGCTCATTTAGTATATTTAGTTTATCTTTGGCTCGTATTATTTAAAGCATGTACAAACTCCTTTTCATCTTACTGGTATCTTTTGTTTCAAATGCCCAGGTTACTCAGGGTAAAGTCGATATTAAAAAAAATACAGCCCAGCGAAAAGGCTTATCAAAATCCACAAAAACTGATACTATCGCGACTATTGATATGTATAAAATCATATCACTTAACCGGGATACAACCTATGTTGATACTTCCTTAACCATACAAAAAGAATATGCCGTAAATTATCTCCGCAGGGATATGTTCGGGTTATTGCCTTTTCATAATGAAGGTCAAACTTATAATGTACTGGATTATGGCCTCACCCGGTATAATCCATTTCCCGCTTTCGGATTTAAAGCTAAACATGCGGCATACATGGAAGTTGAAGATATATATTACTACTCCGTTGCTACCCCTTTTACTGATTTGTTCTATCGCTCCGTATTGCAGCAGGGGCAGGTGCTTGATGCCTCCATAACACTTAATACCTCAGAGAACCTCAATTTTGCTGTGGCTTATAAAGGATTGCGCTCTTTAGGCAGATATATCAACGAACTTTCCAGTAATGGTAACCTGCGGATAATAAGCAGCTATAAAACCTCAGACAAGCGTTATATCATGAACATGCACATTACAGCACAGGATTTTACTAACCAGGAGAATGGCGGTATTATTGACCGTAGCTTGTTTGAAAGTGGTGAAGATCCTTATACCAACAGGGAAAGGCTGAATGTATATTTCAGGAATGCTACATCAGTATTAAAAGGGAACAGGTATTTTGTAGATCATTACTTCAGGTTGAATAAAACAAACCCCAACAGTATTGTACTCCACCACCAGTTTAACTATGAAAATAAATTTTTTGAATATTCCCAGGAAACCGCTAGCGGCAGGCTAGGGGCCTCATATACATCTTCTATCTATAACAAAACAAGGTACAACAGGATATATAATAAGCTTGGCGCAGCTTATACCAATGAAAAAATTGGGATGCTGGAATTCTACGTGGAAGATTTTAACTATAATTATTTTTACAGAAGCATTATAGTGGGAGGAAACGGCCAGGTGATAATTCCTAACAGTATAAATGACAGGATTAATACCTATGGTGCCCGCTACAGCTACCATAGAAATAACCTGAAGGGCAGCATATTGGTTTCTAATTCTATAACCGATCAGTCTTTGGCTAATATTGATGTATCCGTTAACTATAAACTGAACGAAGATATTGAGCTGACTGGGCGGTACCAAAACATGAATAAGCTGCCTGACCTTAACTACAGGCTTTACCAAAGTGGTTATACAGCGTATAACTGGTTTAATAATTTTAAAAATGAGAAAATAAACAGTTTTGAAGCTGAAGCGAAAACCAAATGGCTTACCGCCTCAGTACAATATACAGTTCTGAAAGACCACCTCTACTTTAGTAACGATTATGTGCAGCAGGCAATTGAGCAACAGGATGTGGATACCCTTATAACTACTCCAAAACAATTTGCTGGTACTATAAATTATTTGTCTGTAAAGGCAGGCAGAGAGTTCAGGTGGTGGAAACTGGCGCTTGATAATACTATTTTGTACCAGAATGTAGGCCAGGACAGCAACATATTAAATGTTCCAGAGTTTACAACAAGGAATACCCTTTACTACTCAGACCATTTCTTCAAGAAAGCTTTATTCATACAAACAGGTATAACTTTCCAGTACTTTACCAGTTATTATGCTAATAACTACAACCCTGTATTGGGCGAGTTTTTTGTGCAGGACAAGGTAAAATTAGGCGATTTTCCATTGATGGACTTTTTTATAAATGCCAAGATCAGGCAGTTCAGGTTATTCCTTAAGGCGGAGCATTTCAATTCAGGTTTTACAGGTTATAAATTTTATGCTGCACCTGATTATCCGTACCGTGACTTTACAGTCAGGTTTGGCGTGATATGGGATTTCTTCTCATAAAAGCATCCTGTTGTAAAATAATTTGGATTATAACCAATATCTTTGCCGCAAATTTTGAAAGGGTAAGCCAAAATGAAATACGCTAAAAACATACTGGAAACCATAGGTAATACGCCTTTGGTAAAACTGAATAAAATAACATCAGGTATTGATGCCCTTGTATTAGCCAAGGTAGAAACCTTTAATCCGGGTAACTCTGTTAAGGACAGGATGGCTGTTAAAATGATAGAAGACGCGGAAGCCGATGGCAGGCTCAAGCCCGGAGGAACTATAATTGAAGGTACATCAGGCAATACCGGGATGGGCCTTGCCCTTGCTGCTATTGTTAAGGGCTACAAACTGGTATGCGTCATTTCGGATAAGCAGTCCAAAGAAAAGATGGATATTTTAAGGGCTGTAGGTGCAAAAGTGGTAGTGTGCCCTACTGATGTAGAACCAACCGACCCGCGCTCCTACTATTCGGTTTCAAAACGCCTTGCGGAAGAAACCCCTAACGCATGGTATGTAAACCAGTATGATAACCCATCAAACGCTATTGCACATTATGAACAGACAGGGCCCGAAATATGGGAACAGACTGAAGGCAGGGTAACACATTTTGTAGTAGGTGTAGGTACCGGCGGAACTATTTCGGGCGTTGCTAAATACCTTAAAGAGAAAAATCCCAATGTTAAAGTGTGGGGCATTGATACCTATGGCTCGGTATTTAAAAAGTATCATGAAACCGGTATTTTTGATGAAAATGAAATTTACTCCTATATAACAGAAGGCATAGGAGAGGATATCCTGCCTAAAAATGTTGATTTTTCACTAATTGACGGCTTTACTAAAGTAACAGATAAAGATGCAGCCGTTTATACCCGTAAGCTTGCACTGGAAGAAGGTATATTTGTAGGCAACTCAGCCGGCGCTGCTATTAAGGGCCTGTTGCAGTTAAAAGAGCATTTTAAGCCGGAAGACGTGGTAGTGGTGCTTTTCCATGACAGCGGAAGCCGGTATGTAGGCAAAATGTTTAATGATGACTGGATGCGTGAAAGAGGTTTTCTTGACGAGGAAATTACAACAGCGGAAGACCTCATTAAAGACCATGCTGACAAGCCGCTGGTAGTAGTGCGTACGGAAGAGCTAGTATCGCACGCCATAGAGCGCCTCCGTAAATATAAAATATCGCAGATACCGGTTATTGATGCCAATGGTTTTGTAGGTTCGGTTGATGAAACAGACCTTTTCAGGAGTTATGTTGAAGATAAAGATATTGCCGAAAAACCGATACGTGAAGTAATGGGCAGGCCGTATCCTGTAGTTAAGGCCGGCACTTCTGTTGAAGAAGTTTCCAGGCTTATAAACAAAGATAACCAGGCTGTACTGGTTGATCTTGGCAACGGCAGGCACCATATCATTACCAAGCATGATATTATAAGCGCTATTAAATAAACAGAACTTTTTATTATATTTGAAAGGGCCGTAAGGCTCTTTCTTAGTTTTTGATTATGACCTTCACCGCTATAGATTTTGAAACTGCTACCGGCTACGCCCACAGTGCCTGTGCTGTTGGCATCATTACTGTTGAAGAAGGCATAATTACGGAAGAATATCATACCCTTATACAGCCGCCTGACAATGAATATTGGTACAGGAATGTTATGGTACACGGAATTAAACCTGTGCAGACACTTTATGTACCTTCATTTGATGTGCTTTTTCCGGAAATAAAGCAAAGGCTTTCAGGCCGTAAAATTGTAGCCCATAATGAAGCTTTTGACAGGAATGTGCTGGCAAAGGCCATGAAGTACTACGGGCTTTATTATGATGAGCATGATTTCCCTGAACGCTGGGAGTGTACCTGCAGGATATACCGTGCCAAAGGCTATAAGCCGGCTAACCTTAAAGCCTGTAGTGACCGCAACGGTATTGAGCTGAACCACCACGAAGCATTATCAGATGCAAGGGCATGTGCTAAGCTGTATATGCTGCACAAAAGCCAGATAGAATTAAATATTTCGCACTGATGAAAGAAGACTTCCTGCATTATGTGTGGCAATATAAAAAGTTCAGCCTGCATGGCCTCAAAACGGTGCGGGGAGAAGAAGTGGTACTCTTAAACAGCGGGCAGTACCTTCAGCAGGCTGGCCCTGATTTTTTTTACGCACAGGTAATTATCGGCGGGCAAAAGTGGGCCGGCAATGTAGAGATACATGTAAAGTCATCAGACTGGTACATTCATAACCATGAACAGGACGGCGCTTATGACAATGTTATACTCCATGTGGTCTGGGAGCATGATGCGGAGGTTTTGCGGGAAGATAATTCCGAAATTCCTGTACTGGAGTTACAACATTATGTAGATAAAAGCCTGCAGGATAGCTACCGGGCACTTTCAGCCACAAAATCATGGATATATTGTGAAAATGAACTTGCATCCATAAACACTTTTGTACTTGGCAACTGGAAAGAACGCCTTTTTTTCGAAAGGCTTCAGCGGAAAGCCGCGCCCGTAACAGCACTCGCCAAAGAAACAGGCTATGACTGGGAGGCAGTACTTTTCTGTTTTATGGCAAAAAATTTTGGGCTTAATACTAATGGCGAACCTTTTTTTAAAATGGCATTGTCATTGCCCTTTACTGTAGTCAGGAAAGAAAGTTTTGAAGCTGAAAATATCGAAGCGCTGCTGTTCGGGAGGGCCGGACTGTTGCAGGGAGACTATGAGGATGTATATGCCAGGAGCCTGCAACAACGCTATAACTATCTCGCGCATAAATACAGGCTAAGTGAGTTTTATACCGGGGGGATACAGTTTTTTAAGCACCGGCCTGATAATTTTCCCACCATCAGGTTGTCGCAGCTGGCGCAGTTGTACCACCACCATCAAAACCTTTTTACTCAAATAATAAATGCCGCTTCCATACAGGAACTTTATGATATTTTTAAGGTGCAGGCATCTCCCTATTGGCAGTCACATTACAGGTTTGACAGGGAAAGCCCGAAGAAACGTAAAGCTTTAACAGCCCCGTTCATGGACCTTCTTATCATTAATACCATCATCCCTTTTCGCTTTGCTTACGCACAAAGCCTTGGAAAGGAAATAAGTGAGGAGCTCATAGCATTGCTGGGGCAGGTACCCGCAGAAAAAAATGCGGTTGTGGATAAGTTCATCCATTTTAAGGTTCCTGTAGCGTCAGCTTATGACACACAGTCCTTACTGCAGCTTAAAAATGAATACTGTAACAAAAGCCGGTGCATGCAATGTGCAATAGGGCTGGAACTTTTAAAAAGCAGTCCCCTGAAATTATAAAAAAGTATTACATTTGAAACACTAAATACCGGGCCATAAAACGATTATGTCTGTAGTAACTTCCATCCGGCACTATTTTGAACGAAACGGATTTCATGTCTCCTCACGACTGGCCGACAGGCTGGGTATGCGCGCAACCAATGTACGCCTGTTTTTTATCTATATCACTTTTGTTACCGTAGGTTTATGGTTTGGGGTTTATCTTACATTGGCCTTTTGGCTTAAGCTCAAGGATATGATATATACTAAAAGAAGTTCTGTTTTTGATCTTTAAACGTATTTTATTGCCAGATGAAAAAGCCGTGGTTCTTTACATCGTATTCACGCCAGCAGCGAAATGGCATCATGGCGCTCTTCCTGCTAATTATCGTTATACAGGCCACATATTTTATATATACCTCAATTGACAATCCCACCATTAAGGCAGCTACGCCCGAAGAAAAAGAATGGCTCTCACTACAGTCAGGGATAAACGAATTAAAAGCGGCCAAAGTCCGGAAAGTCACAAAAATATACCCTTTTAACCCTAATTTTATCAGTGATTATAAAGGCTATACTTTAGGTATGTCGGTTACCGAAATCGACCGGCTGCACAAGTTCCGCGAAAAAGGCCTCTGGATAAATTCTGCCGAAGATTTTAAAAGAGTTACAGGGGTGCATGATACGCTGCTGGCTAAACTCCGTCCCTATTTTAAATTTCCGGATTGGGTACTCAAACGCAGAAGCAAGGACAATTTATACACGCAAACTCCAAATTCCGGAAAACCATATTTTGACAAAGACAAAAAAAACCTTCCTAAGGCAAAGGAACAAAAGATACCCCTGCTCGATATCAACCAGGCTGTAGAAGCAGACCTTGAAAAAGTATATGGCATAGGGCCTTCTTTCGCTAAAAAAATTATTCGCCGCAGGGCCCAGCTTGGCGCTTTTGTTTCTATGGATCAGATGGAAGAATTTGATTTCCCCGCCGAAACCGTAAGCGGGCTTAAAAGAGCTTTTTACATAGGTAGTGCTCCCCCGGCAATTAAAATTAATGTGAACGATGCTTCTTTAAACCAGCTGTCATATTTCCCTTATTTCAATAAAAATTTAGCCAGGTCTATAATTACACGCAGAAGTATGAAAGGAAAAATTAATAAATTTGAAGAATTGTTAGAAATTAATGATTTTCCCGTTGATAAACAAAATATAATTGCCTTATATTTGGAATTTTAAACAAACTAATAAAAATGAACTTCGAGTATAACGAAACACAGCAAATGATTGCCCAGTCCATTAGGGATTTTGCCGAGCAGCACATAAGGCCGCATATTATGGAATGGGATGAAAAACAGCACTTTCCGGTTGACCTTTTCAGGAAATTAGGCGAAATGGGCTTTATGGGTGTCCTTGTACCCGAGGAACTTGGCGGTTCAGGATTAGGTTACCATGAATACATTACCATTATTGAAGAAATCTCAAAAGTTGACCCTTCCATCGGGCTGTCGGTTGCGGCACATAACTCTTTGTGCACTAACCACATCCTGATGTTTGGCAACGAAGAGCAGAAAAAACGCTGGATACCCAAGCTCGCCACTGCCGAGCATATTGGTGCCTGGGGGCTCACGGAACACAACACAGGCTCAGATGCCGGCGGTATGAATACTACGGCCGTACGCGACGGTGACCACTGGATTGTTAACGGTGCCAAAAATTTTATTACACATGCCAAGTCTGGCGATATAGCTGTAGTTATAGTACGCACTGGCGAAAAAGGGGACTCAAAGGGTATGACCGCTTTTGTTTTTGAAAAAGGCATGCCCGGGTTCAGCAGCGGGAAAAAAGAAGACAAGCTGGGCATGCGTGCCAGCGAAACCGCCGAACTTATATTTGACAATTGCCGTGTACCCGATGCCAACCGCCTTGGCGAAGTAGGCGAAGGTTTTATACAAGCCATGAAGATACTCGACGGCGGCCGCATCTCAATAGGCGCACTCTCATTAGGTATTGCAAAAGGAGCTTATGAAGCATCCTTAAAATACTCAAAAGAAAGGCAACAGTTCGGCCAGCCCATAGGCAACTTCCAGGGCATAGCTTTCAAGCTGGCAGACATGGCTACTGAAATTGAAGCTTCAGAGCTCTTACTGCACAAAGCGGCTTATCTAAAAAATAATGACAAAAAAGTTACCGTGGCCGGCGCCATGAGCAAAATGTATGCCTCAGAAGTATGCGTAAAGGTAGCCAATGAGGCAGTACAGATTCATGGCGGATACGGCTATACCAAAGATTACCCAGTAGAAAAGTTTTACCGCGACTCAAAATTATGTACCATAGGCGAAGGCACTACAGAAATACAAAAACTTGTAATTTCCCGCAACCTTCTTAAAGAATAACCAATTACCAACCCGGTTCACAAAGCTTCCTTCTCACAGGAAGTTTTTTTATTGGTTTAGCTTATGGCGCTATATCCAGGAGATGCTTTTTTTTATTACAAGGAGCGGCAGGCACAAGGCACATCTGGAGGCGTACGGTCCCGCTTTCAGCTCTATCTCCCCGCCGCAAAAGCAGGCGGCGGGGAGGATGCCG
>NZ_NOXV01000241.1 GCF_002251835.1 Flavobacterium cyanobacteriorum | reverse complement strand
GCGGCATCCTCCCCGCCGCCGCGCTTATGGCGGCGGGGAGATATAGCTGAGAGCGGGACGTGCGATTGCAAAAGTGCACATAGCCGGCTGCTCCGAATTAAAAACCTATTATTCTATGGAATTATGATGTAATAAAATATCGAAAAATCAAAATATTGAAATTACCTGACCCTGAAATTACCACTTAATAATGGCGCTACCCCAGGTAAAGCCGCTGCCAAAAGCCGCCAGCACCACTGTATCGCCTTCTTTAATTTTGCCTTTCTCCCACGCTTCGGTCAAAGCAATGGGGATTGATGCGGCAGTGGTATTGCCGTAGCTCATAATGTTATTATATACTTTATCATCAGTAAGCTTAAACTTCTGCTGTATGAACTGCGATATCCTCAGGTTGGCCTGGTGCGGTATCAGCATGTCTATATCTTCCACTCCGAGGTTATTTGTCTTTAGCCCTTCCATGATCACTTCGCTAAAGCGCTGCACGGCGTTTTTAAACACGAACTGGCCGTTCATGTAAGGATAGTAGCTTTCATCATCAGGGTTATTATCCTTTATGATATCGGTCACCCAGCGGCTTCCCATTCCGGGCGCTATCAGGGCAAGTTCTTCGGCATGTTGGCCTTCGCTGTGCAGGTGCGTGGAAAGTATACCTTTGGAATTGTCCTCTGCCCGCGTTAAAACGGCTGCCCCGGCACCATCACCAAAAATAACTGACACAGCCCTTCCGCGGGTAGTCATATCCAGCCCTGTTGAGTGAAGCTCCGACCCAATAATCAGGATATTTTTGTACATTCCTGTTTTAATGAACTGGTCAGCCACCGAAAGCGCATAGATGAAGCCGGAACACTGGTTGCGCACATCAAGGGCGCCTACCGTGCGTTTCAGCTCCAGGTCGCGCTGCACCAGCACCCCGGGCCCCGGAAAGTAATAATCAGGGCTAAGGGTGGCAAATATTATAAAATCAATATCGTCTTTATCAATACCTGCACGTTCTATAGCAATTTTAGCCGCCTTAACACCCATGGTGGTTGTGGTATCACCATCGCCTTTTACCACATGCCTTCTTTCTTTAATCCCTGTGCGTTCCTGTATCCACTCATCATTGGTATCCATTAACTTAGACAGGCCATCATTAGTTACCACATTTTCCGGAACATAATACCCAAGGCCTGAAATCTTTGAATTATACATGAATTTGATAGTTTAATAAAAATCAGGGTGTAAAAATAAGCATTCCTTAAAACGTAGGCGTACAAGTTCCGGCTTTTTTATTTTCATTAATTACGGTGATAAAAAAATTTCAATCCAAATATGTATATTAGGGCTGTCAATAAACATCCAATTATATGAAACTGATCTACACTTCGCTGATTTGCCTGCTGATGAGCCTCCCGCTTGCAGCACAGGAAAACCTTACTTACCAGAAACCGCCACAGGAAATACTTGAGCTTGTTGATGTGCAGCGTGCGCCGTCTGTATCTATGGACAGTAAAAACCGGCACATGGTACTGATGTACCGCAACAGCTATAAAACGCTTGCTGAACTATCGGAAGAGGAAATGAAACTGGCGGGATTGCGCATTAACCCAAAAACCAACATTTCAAGTACGGTTACCTATGTAAATAACCTGAAGTACAAAAAATTAAAAGACAAAGAAGCTTTACAGGTAAAGGGGCTTCCGCAAAACCCAAAGCTTACTAATTTCAGCTGGTCACCTGATGAAACTAAAATGGCTTTTACCCACACCACGGAAACAGGCGTGGAAGTCTGGTTGCTGGACATCAGTACACTACAGGCTAAAAAACTGACTGCGCCCACCGCCAATGCTAACCTTGGCAATCCCATAAGCTGGTTCAGGGACAGTAATGCCCTGCTGGTTAAAATGCTGCCTGCCAACAGGCCTGCTCTCATAAAAACGGCCGATGCCATACCTGCAGGCCCTACGGTTACAGTAAGCGACGGTTCAAAAGCGCAAAACCGCACCTACCAGGACCTGCTGAAAAACAAGAACGATGAGGCCAACTTTGAAACACTGGTTACTGCTGAACTGTATAAAGTGGCTTTAGACGGTACTGCCAGCCGCTGGGCCGGTGCAGCGATGTACGGAGGCACAGGCTTTTCGCCAGATGGCAATTATGTTATGGTTACCACACTGCACAAGCCGTTCTCTTACATTGTGACGCTTGATAGGTTCCCTACAAAGAGCATAATTTATACTGCTGACGGCAAGGCTGTAACTACTATAAATGAAAAACCGCTTATTGAAGATATGCCCAAAGGCTTTATGGCTACGGAAAAAGGCCGACGGGGGGTGAGCTGGCGGGCTGATAAGCCTGCCACTTTATACTGGGTGGAAGCGCTGGATGGTGGCGACCCTGCTGTAGAAGTTCCTTTCAGGGATGAGATATTTGAACTTCCCGCTCCCTTTACCGGCACACCCCGCAGCCTGGCAAAAACGGTAAACCGTTATGCAGGTATTATGTGGGGTAATGATAATACTGCCCTTTTAAACGACCGCTGGTGGAATACACGAAATACCAAAACTTACCTGTTTAACCCGTCAGATGCCAGCCAGCAACCCCAAGTGATTTTTGACAGGAACTACCAGGATGTATATACTGACCCGGGAGATTTTGATACCAGGAGGAACGAATGGGGGCGCTATGTGCTGAACCTTGAGAACGGCAACACCTACCTGGTTGGCGATGGCTATACCGAGAAAGGGCAGTTCCCATTTATTGACAAATTTAACCTGAATACCAAAAAGAAAACAAGGCTCTACCAGTCAGCTTACACCGACAGGAAAGAAAGCCTGAACAGTATTATAGATGCTAAAAAGGGTGAGGTTTTAGTACAAATAGAGTCTAAGAACCAGTACCCAAACTACTATGTGATCAACATTAAAAAGAAAGGTAAGCCACAACAGGTAACCTTCTTCGAGAACCCGTTTAAAAAAATTGCCAACGTACACAAGGAAGTAATCAAATACAAGCGCGCTGACGGGCTCGACCTGAGCGGTACGCTTTACCTGCCTGTAGGATATGACATGAAAAAGAAAGAGAAGCTGCCCCTTATCATCTGGGCCTACCCTGCCGAATTTAAGGACAAAAACAGTGCCTCTCAAAATACTTCAAATCCCAATGATTTTACCTACCCTAATTATGGTTCGCCTGTATACTGGGTAACACGTGGCTATGCAGTGCTTGATGATGCCTCGTTCCCTATTGTGGGCGAAGGCAAGGCAGAACCTAATGATACATTCCTCGGGCAGCTTGTTGCAGATGCCAAAGCCGCTATTGATGCCGTTGATGCTTTAGGATATATCGACAGAAACCGTGTGGCCGTAGGCGGGCACTCCTATGGTGCATTTATGACGGCCAACCTGCTGACTCACAGCAACCTGTTCGCGGCAGGTATAGCCCGCAGCGGTGCTTATAACCGGACGCTGACACCTTTTGGTTTCCAGAGTGAGGAACGCAACTATTGGGAAGCGCCTGAAGTGTACAATACCATGTCACCCTTTATGCATGCTGATAAAATGAAAACACCGCTACTGTTGATACACGGGGAGGCCGACAACAACTCCGGCACTTTCCCGATGCAGAGTGAGCGCTATTTTAATGCCCTTAAAGGTTTTGGGGCACCGGCAAGGCTGGTACTGCTGCCAAAGGAAAGCCACGGCTATGCTGCTATTGAAAGCATCCTGCACCTGCTGTGGGAACAGGACCAGTGGCTGGAGAAGTATGTAAAGAATAAAAAATAATCACGGGTTAATTTAAAAAGCCGCCTTTATACTGGCGGCTTTTTATTTACTTTTTGCGGGCGCGCCTTAAATATGGCTGCTGGTACAGGTTACTACCCAAAAGCGTTCCGGTCTACCGCAAGGGTAACTTCTGCATTGGTAAGGAGCTCTTTATAATGCTCAAAAAATATAACCTGCCTGCCTAAAGCTGCCTTAACCAGGTACCTGTTGCCTTTAAAGTAGCATTGCCTTACTATGACTTTCAGCGGCCCGTTTTCAGTTATCTTCAGCTGGTGCGGATACAGCAGAACGGTTTCGTCAGGGTTTTTGGTCAGTGTCAGCAGCTCCAGCTTTATTTCATTAACCTCCCCAAACAGGGAGGCAGTGTATTTATTGGTGGGGTTATAATAAATTTGTTTGGAAGGCGCTTTATCTAAAATACGCCCATCCTGTATTACCATAGTTTCATCGGCAAAGGAAAGCGCATCCGTACTGTCGTGTGTGGCAACTATTACGGTTATACCTTTCTGTTTCAGGTAGGCAAAAAGGTTACGCCGCAGGGCGTTCTTCCTGAAGTTATCAATATGGCTGAAAGGCTCATCAAGCAGCAATACCTCAGGTTCACGGGCCAGTACCCGGGCAATGGCAATACGCTGCTGCTGCCCGCCACTAAGGTGTTTAGCATGCACATCGGCATAATCAGTCATTTCAACAACCTGTAAAAGCTCATTAATACGCTGCTCTTTTTCTTCCGGATAAAAGTTAGACAGGAACTTGCCTACATTTTCTGCTGCGCTTATATAAGGCATCAGGTCAAAATCCTGGGCAAGGTACTTCATATAAGGCATACCCGGCACCAGGTTAAACTTTAGCCCTGTTACCGGAGTTCCGTTATAGGTTATTTCACCTTTGTTTAGGTCATAAAGGCCATAGATGAGTTTCAGGAGGGTACTTTTGCCACAGCCGCTTTCGCCAATTACTGCTATATTTTGGCCTCTCCTGACTGTAAATGAAATATCATGAAGAATGGTTTTATCTGTATATCCGAATGAAATATTCTTAACCGCAAGCATAATTACAATTTGTGCAAAAGTATTGAATTGAGATTTAAGCAAAAAAATCTTAACTTAAATAAAACCGGTATTACTGCAGGCACGTATATAACCGTTAACAAATCATTAACTAAGAAGTTATGGATTAAGCTATTATTATCACTTACAAAGTTAGATACTTGTTAAATTTTTCTTATTTTTTTAGGTAATGTCCTATCGTAATATTTAACATTTAAATTATTTCTTTAACTTCGCCAACTCTTTTTGTTAAATAACAATAATCATTTCTCATCCTATAATGATACTAATATCTTTGGACAGAAATTTTACCCCGAATACTATGAAGAAACTAGTTTTTGCATTAGCTTTAATCACCGCTAACTTAGCAGCTTATGCACAACCAAGGGCTTATGATCAGGTATCAATTGAAGCAGATTATGGCTTTAACGGTTCAACTCATAACAATCAGACCATTACGGGCATTAACCATTTCGGAATCGGCTTTCGCTACATGATTGATGATACCTGGGGTGTAAAATTTGACTATGCCAATGACCGCTTCAGGCTTGACGGCAATGGCGACGAAGGGACTGATTATAACCGTTTTTCCCTACAGGGTGTATATAACCTGGGAAGGACGCTTGATATACCATGGAACACTATGGACCGCCTGAACCTTCTTTTACACGCGGGGCTTGGTTATGCTGCTATTACATCAAAGATGAGTGCCGGTATAGACAATGTAGGGCATGCTGTTGCGGGGCTGACGCCTCAAATATATATTTCAGAAGCTATCGCAATACATATTGATGCCTCTTATATTTTAAATTTTTCACAACATTTTAATTTTGACGGAAGTTACCCTCCCGGCAGAATCCTCTCAGGAGACTGGTCTGGCTTCTCAGCAGGTATGTTTACCGCTTCTGCCGGCCTGACATTTTATATTGGAAAAAGTAAATCCAAAGCTGACTGGAGGTAAAAATATTTTGCTTTATTATAAGAAAACCAGCAACTAACATTGCTGGTTTCGGGCTAAACTTTATGATTGATTAGAGCTAATTACCGGCTCAGGTACATTTTCCGCCTTGAATACAATTCGTAGAACTGGTCGTCCTTAAGGTCGTCTATAAAAAGGATACTCTCCCCTGTCGATTTCATTTCAGGGCCAAGCTTTTTGTTTACGCCCGGGAATTTGTTGAATGAGAACACCGGCTGTTTTATCGCATATCCTTTTAGCTTTGGATTAAACTCAAAGTCGGTCACCTTCTTTTCGCCGAGCATAATTTTTGTAGCATAGTTTACATAAGGCTCACCGTAGGCTTTAGCGATGAACGGTACGGTCCTCGATGCCCTTGGGTTGGCTTCAATAACGTAAACCGTATCATCTTTAATAGCAAACTGTATATTAATAAGCCCTACCGTTTTCAGTGCAAGAGCAATCTTCTTGGTGTGGTCCTTAATTTGCTGCATAACAAACTCACCCAGGTTGAAAGGTGGCAAAGTAGCGTTGCTGTCACCCGAGTGTACCCCACAAGGCTCAATGTGTTCCATGATACCTATAATATACACATTTTCACCGTCGCAAATCGCATCGGCTTCGGCTTCAATGGCGCCATCGAGGTAATGGTCAAGCAGCAGCTTGTTGCCCGGTATGTTCTTCAGCAGGTCGATTACGTGCTCCTCAAGCTCCTGCTTGTTGATCACGATTTTCATGCCTTGCCCACCCAATACGTAACTTGGACGTACCAGCAGCGGGAAATCAAGCTCATCGGCCAGTTTTACCGCTTCCTCGGCACTCTCGGCCACGCCAAATTTAGGGAACGGTATGTGCAGTTCTGACAGAAGTTCGCTAAAACGGCCCCTGTCTTCGGCAAGGTCAAGCGCATCAAAGCTTGTCCCTAATATTTTTATTCCGTACCTGTCGAGCTTTTCAGCCAGTTTAAGCGCCGTTTGCCCTCCCAGCTGCACAATAACCCCTTCCGGCTTTTCGTGGCGTATAATGTCATAGATATGCTCCCAGAATACCGGCTCAAAATACAGCTTATCAGCCGTATCAAAATCAGTAGAAACCGTTTCCGGGTTACAATTTATCATAATGGTTTCATACCCACATTCAGAAGCGGCCAGCACGCCGTGTACGCACGAGTAGTCAAACTCAATGCCCTGCCCTATCCTGTTAGGGCCTGAGCCAAGCACTACCACCTTCTTCTTGTCAGTAACAATACTTTCGTTGTGCACATAGCGGGTTCCGTCAGCTTTTTCAATCTCAGCCTCAAAAGTTGAATAGTAGTAAGGGGTTTTTGCCTCAAACTCGGCCGCGCAGGTATCTACCAGCTTGTACACGCGCTTAATACCCATTTCCTCGCGTTTGTTGTACACCTGGCTCTCCAGGCACTGCATCATGTGCGCAATCTGCCTGTCGGCAAAGCCTTTTTGTTTTGCTTCACGCAGTAATTCTTTAGGAAGTGTATCAATGGTATATGTTGAAATCTCCTTTTCCAGCGCGTACAACTCTTCATACTGCTTCAGGAACCACATGTCAATTTTAGTAATTTCATGGATACGGCTAAGCGGTATACCCATCTGTATCGCATCATATATAACAAATACCCTGTCCCAGCTTGGGTTGGCCAGCTTGTCTATTATCTGTTCGTAGTTCTTATAACCTTTGCCATCGGCACCCAGTCCATTACGCTTAATTTCAAGCGACTGTGTAGCCTTATGCAGTGCTTCCTGGAATGATCGGCCTATGCCCATCACTTCGCCTACCGATTTCATCTGGAGGCCAAGCGTACGGTCGGCACCCTCAAACTTGTCAAAGTTCCAGCGTGGTATCTTTACAATAACATAATCCAGCGTAGGCTCAAACAATGCTGATGTAGATTTGGTTATCTGGTTCTGCAGTTCATCAAGGTTGTAGCCCAGCGCCAATTTTGAAGCTATCTTGGCAATAGGGTAACCTGTAGCTTTAGATGCCAGTGCCGATGAGCGCGATACCCTCGGATTGATTTCTATAGCTACAATATCCTCTTTTTCGTCCGGGCTTACTGCAAACTGCACATTACATCCACCGGCAAAATTGCCTATGCTGCGCATCATTTTTATGGCCATGTCGCGCATTCTCTGGTAAGTACGGTCACTAAGGGTCATTGCCGGCGCTACTGTAATACTGTCGCCCGTGTGTATACCCATAGGGTCCATATTTTCAATAGAGCAGATGATCACTACATTATCATTCTTATCACGAAGCAGCTCCAGCTCATATTCCTTCCATCCAAAAAGCGCTTTATCTATAAGTACTTCGTGTATTGGCGAAGCTTCAAGGCCGCGGGTGAGCAACTCGTCGAAATCTTCTTTACGATGCACAAAAGCTGCCCCTGTACCACCCAGCGTGAACGACGGGCGTATAACCAGCGGAAAGCCAAATTCCTGTGCGATCTCCTTACCTTTCAGGAAAGAGTTGGCTGTTTTGGCCGGTGCGGCAGGTATATCTATCCTTTGCAACAGCTGTTTGAACTGTTCCCTGTCTTCCGTAATGTTTATAGCATTAATATCAACCCCTATCAGCCTCACATTGAAATCGGACCAAATCCCTTTCTCATCAGCTTCAAGGCAAAGATTCAGTGCGGTTTGCCCGCCCATGGTAGGCAGTACGGCATCAATTTCAGGATGTGCTTTCAGTATTTCGATTATCGACTTTGTGGTAAGCGGCTTCAGGTAAACATGGTCAGCCATGCTGGGGTCGGTCATTATAGTGGCAGGGTTGGAATTAATAAGGATCACTGTAATCCCTTCTTCCCTGAGCGAGCGTGCCGACTGTGATCCGGCATAGTCAAATTCGCAGGCCTGGCCTATAACAATAGGCCCTGAGCCTATAATAAGTACGCATTTAATAGAGGTGTCTTTCGGCATTGTGTTGTTGTAGTTGTTGTGTTAGTAGCCCTTGGTAGGGGCATGCAAATTTAGTATTTATTTTTTTTCTTTTTCCTCACCTCAACCCTCTCCTTTGAAGAGGGGAGATATAAGATACCTGGAAGCTGCTCCCTCTCCTTTGGAGAGGGTTGGGGTGAGGCCCAGATACAAAAAAAGGCGTTACCCAAACAAGTAACACCTTTTATATATTGTAAGTCAAAACATTATTTCTTATGCCTTGGTTCGCTGGACACAGTTAGTTTATGCCTTCCTTTAGCCCTCCTGCGAGCAAGCACTTTCCTACCGTTGGCTGTAGCCATTCTTTCCATGAAGCCGTGCTTATTTCTTCTTTTTCTTTTCGATGGTTGAAACGTTCTCTTACTCATTACTTTGTATCTTTAAAATCTTTAATGAAATATCTTGTTGGAAGCTATCGGAGTGGTTATTCCAAAACCGAGTGCAAATATACAAAGCTTTTTTTTCCTTACAAGAGGTTTTTCAAAAATATTTTTAATTGATTTTATTACCTTTGCGGTCCTAAATTACACTGATTATGTTCAATAAAAATATAAAACTGGTGCTTTTTGTACTGGTAGTTGCCGCAGCCGTATGGCAGTTTACAGAAAACAACATAGGCAACGGCATATTCCTGTTGCTGTTCTCGCTTATTTTCGTTTTGCTGTATTTTAAAAATGAGTTTATTATACTGGCGTTCCTGCGCCTGCGCAAACAGGATTTTGAAGGCGCCAAAAAATGGCTTGACAAAATAAAGAACCCTGAAGCAGCGCTGGTACGCAAGCAGCAGGGATATTACAATTACCTGAATGGCCTTATGGTATCGCAAACCAACCTTAGCCTTGCTGAAAAGTATTTTAAAAAGGCGGTGGAGCTTGGCCTTAGCATGGATGCTGATATGGCTATGGCGAAACTGAACCTGGCCGGTATTGCCATGACAAAGAACCGGAAGATGGAAGCCGAAAAACTGCTGGCCGAAGCCAAAAAGCTGGATAAGCACAACATGCTGAAAGAACAGATAGCTATGATGAAGGCCCAGATGAAGAAAGGCCCACAGGTACAAATGAGGAGATATTAAACCAAACCGCCCACTGAGGTGGTTTTTTTATTCAGACTGAAAATCATCCTACATTAAAAATATTTTTATGAAATAAAATATAAGTTATTAACAAATAAATTAATAACTTTGAGTATAAAATTAGTAATTCATGAAAAGAATTCTACTAATTATACTACTCACCCTTACCACACTCTCCCTTTACAGCCAGAGCGACACCCTTATTTTTTCCGAAGCTATAAAGATTGGTTTCAGGAAATATAAAAAAGAAAGCGACCGTGCTACCCGCCGCGGCGATGATGAACGGGCAAAATTCCTGTTCGACTCACTGGTCAAAAACCGCCTTGCAGGCACTACTTTTGATGATTTTATATTAAAAAAAGCCAATGGTGCCAAGCTGAAGTTAAGCTCAGTCAAAAAACCGATAATGCTTATTACCTACTCTTCGTGGTGTATTACCAGCACAGGCGAAATACCGGCATTGAATAAACTGGCCCAAAAATACGGAAAAGAGGTACAGTTTATTGTACTTCTTTGGGATAAAAGACATAATATTAGCAAATTAAAAAGACAATTTAACCGGCATATAACCATATGCTATGCGAATGAATCGTACAAAAATGACGCGCCAATAGTATCAGCTTTAAAACACAAACTGGGCATCCCTGCTACTTTTTTTATAGACGAGAATATGCGTGTGGTTGACATAAGGCGCTGTGGCATGAAGAAATGCCTGAAAAAAGCATTGTATGATGAAGCTTATGCCCTTAACTTCAACTCCTATCTTGAAGGATTAGGCACCATACTGCTTAATAAGGAACTAAAAAAAGAAATGCTGGCAACAAAATAGTCAGGATTCAGTTAACTCCTAATATCCTTCCGTCGGTATTTCAAGCGTGTACGTTTTGCCCGGGGCTACATCCAGTTTCCTGTCGCGCAGCCATGGGTTATGTATTTTCAGTATTTTATAATTGATTCCCTGCTCTTTGGCAAATACGGCAAGGTCGGTAATAGGAGTACTTACCTGTACCTGCCTTGCCGGGATTACAGGATACAGGTCGGCCGGCTGGAGCAGGAAATTGTATCTTCCAGGTTTTTGCATTATCTCTTTAAGCGCCAATATGCGGAATACGTAGCGTGCCGTTTCCTCTGTGAGCAGCAGGTCATAATAATTGGTAACCCCCTGAAAGGATATTTGCCTGTCAACACCCGCAATGCCACCGTTATAAGAAGCTGCGGCCAGTGTCCATGAACCAAATTTCTGCCTTGCGTTTACCAGGTATTTACAGGCTGCTTCTGTTGATTTTTCAAGGTGGTAACGCTCATCTACCAGGTCATTTATCTCCAGCCCGAACTGTTTGCCGGTTTCAGGCATAAACTGCCATACACCCCTGGCTCCTGCCGGGGAAACAACATTTACCAGCCCGCTTTCAATTACGGCAAGGTATTTAAAATCATCAGGCACGCCATACTTCCTCAATATAGGCTCAATAACAGGGAAAGCCCTGTTGGCCCTCTTTATAATTAGCTGTGTTGTGGCGTGCAGGTTAGCATTAACCAGCAGTTCACGGTCAAACCGCTCCCGGACATCGGCTACATGCAAAGGTGCTTTTTCACCGGCAAAATCAATTTCCGCGGGAAAATAATTATCACTTTTAAATGCCACACCTTTGGCAGGCTTATCTGAAACAGCGTATATAAAGATACTGCTCATCACAACTACCAATGCTATTACTCCTGTCTTTTTAAAATTTTTCATATGGATTTATTCTTTAATCTATCTGATTTTCTTCTCCTGTAATGATCTTCGGCAGGTGTTCATTAAACCAGCTAAACCTGTTTATTATCATGATATGTGTACCCCCCGGCACGGGGATATAGGGGGTGTCAATATATTTTACCGGGAATACACAGTCATCCGTACCGTGAATATGTATCACCTCCGGATCGGGTTTTGCCCTGTCCCAGTTTATTACTGTTTTAAACGACCAGTCCAGGTATTTCTTATCCCTCACCCCTAAAAATTTTTCATATAGTTTAAGGCGGCGCTTTATAAAATTATTACCCGGGAAAAGGCCAGACACCTTATCTACATGCTGCATTATCCTTGTGGGGAAAATAGTATACATCCTGGTGCGGCGGGCCAGCCACATCCTTCGCGGAAACTGTTTATTGCTCTTCACGCTGGATATAATGATGACCTTGCGGGGAGCTATCAATTTTTTCATTTCCTGTACCACCAGCCCTCCCATAGAAACACCGATAAGAACAGGGTTTTCATGTTTCACAGTTCCCAGGAGCCTTTTGCAGTAACTTCGCAACGGCTCATTTTTTCCCGGCATAATCCACTCTATTATGTGTATTTCAAACCTTTCTACAGGAAGTTTTATATATTCAAATATTAAAGGACTTGAAGCAAGCCCGGGGACAAAATATACAGGGATTTTCTCCATCTGAAAGGTTTTAACGATGCTCTAAGGGCAAGTATCGGATTTTATTACGAAATTTGTATAAAATTAATTTTTTTTATTTGAAAAGGCTTTTTCTTTAATTATAATTTATCAGGAATTTATGAAGGCAAGGATCTTCCCTGAAAGTGAAAGAGGCAAAGCCGACCATGGTTGGCTACGGGCCAACTTTTCTTTTTCATTCGGCAACTATTATAACCCGGAAATGGTACAATTCGGTATGCTCCGGGTACTTAATGATGATACCATAGCGCCAGGAATGGGTTTTGGCACACACCCTCACGAAAACATGGAAATAATAACCATCCCCCTGGAAGGAGGGCTTACCCACCGCGACAGTATGGGAAATGAGGCTACCGTGCGTTTTGGAGAAGTTCAGGTGATGAGCGCGGGCACCGGTATTTATCATAGCGAAATGAATTCGAGCAGAACCGAATATGCCAAAACTCTGCAACTCTGGATTTTTCCTGAAGAAGATAATGTAGCGCCGCGGTATGGGCAGAAAGGCTTTGACCTGGAGGCCGGCCGGAACAGTTTTGTGACTGTAGTAACCCCGCGCGATAAGAATGATGGAAACGCCTTATGGATACATCAGCAGGCATTCCTGCACCTGGGCGTTTTTGACGAAGGGCAGGCAGTAACCTATAACGTGAAAATCCCTGAAAATGGCCTTTACATTTTCCTCATTGAGGGGCAGCTTGACATTGAAGGCGAAACAATAAATACGCGCGATGCTTACGGCATTATAGAATTTGAGGCAGTGGAAATAAAGGTAAAAGCCCCCTCAAAAATCCTGACAATAGAAGTACCAATGAAGTATAACGACAGCTATGGAAATTAAAGACAACGAATTTTCAAGGCAGTTTGAAACCAGTATTGACGGCAAACTGCTTTCAGTTGAATACTCAATACAGGAACGTAAACTGTTCCTGACAAGGATTAATGTCCCTGAAAATACAAGTGAAGAAACCGTATCAGAATTTTTAACCAGGATACTTGATACGGCCGAACAAAAAAAACAAAAAGTAGTGCCTACCCACCCTAAAGTCACAGCTTTTTTCAGGAAGAACCCAAAATATAAAGAACTGTTGCCACCGGGAATACGCTTATGACACTACCCTGCCCGCTGTGCAATGGCCCAGGCACGCTTTACTACCTGCATATAACCCGGCAATTCCTGCAGTGCGGTAATTGTTCATCTGTATTCCTTCACCCGAAGGACTATCTTTCTGCAGAAGCAGAGAAGCTGCATTACCTGAACCATAACAATAACCCGGATGATGTGCGGTACCAAAGTTTTGTAATGCCAGTGGTTAATGCGGTACTGAATGATTTCGGGAAAAGGGACCAAGGCCTTGACTTCGGTTCGGGCACAGGCTCCCCCATCATGAAGCTGCTGACGGATGCCGGATATAATATTGTACAGTATGACCTGTTTTTCCATAACCATCCCGGGCTCCTGGAGCAGCAGTATGATTATATAGTCTGCAGCGAAACCGCCGAACATTTTACTGAACCTTATAAAGAGTTTCAGCAGCTCAGGAATTTATTAAAGCCCGGAGGCAAACTGTATATATTTACCGAGCGGTTTGACCCTGACCGCGACTTTGGCACGTGGTTTTATAAAACTGACCCGACACACGTATTCCTGTATCATGCAAAAGCCTTTGAATGGATAATGAGCGAGTTTAGCTTTAGCGGACTAAAGATTGATGGCAGGCTCGCGGTGCTGAGTGTGTAGCAAATTAAACCTTACGAAAAGTTATAGGGAGAAGCAGGAAATAACATTGATGTAGCTATGCTACATTTAAAATGAAATGGCTGTAGCCGAAACTGCTACGGGCTCATTCACAAATACCATCCTTACAAGGCCGTCCTCATCAATTTTTGTCAGTTTTACTTCATGCAACGTGTTTACCAGCTCCGGATTCCATGGTGTTTTTACTTTTACATAGTTTTCGGTAAAGCCATGGATGTACCCTTCTTTATTCTCCCCTTCAAACAGCACTGTCCGTACAGTACCAATCTGGCTTTCATAAAATGCCCTGCGTTTTTTAACCGATAATCCCCTCAGCATTTTGCTTCGCTTGGCGCGTACATTGGCAGGCACTTCGCCAGGCATACTTGCTGCGGGAGTATTATCCCTTTCACTATAAGTAAATACGTGCAGGTACGAAATGTCCAGGCTGTTCAGGTAATTGTATGTTTCAAGGAAATGCTCATCCGTCTCGCCCGGGAAGCCTACAATAACATCAACCCCAATACACGCATGCGGCATCACCTCACGAATTTTGGCAACACGTTCGGTATATACTTCACGCAGGTAGCGGCGGCGCATCAGCTTCAGGATATCATTGCTGCCCGATTGCAGCGGTATGTGGAAATGCGGCACAAACGTACGGCTTTTAGATACAAACTCAATAGTTTCATTTTTCAGCAGGTTTGGCTCGATAGATGATATACGGAGGCGCTCAATCCCCTCTACCTCATCCAGTGCCTGCACCAGTTCATAAAAAGTATGTTCGTGCTTTTTATTGCCGAACTCACCTTTGCCGTAGTCACCTATATTCACTCCGGTAAGAACAATTTCCTTAATATTTTGCTGAGAAATTTCTTTAGCATTCTTCAGGACATTCTCCAGCGTATCACTGCGCGAAATACCACGAGCCAGCGGAATGGTGCAGTACGTGCACTTATAATCGCAGCCATCCTGCACTTTCAGGAACGCACGGGTACGGTCGCCTATAGAGTAGCTCCCTACATAAAAGTCAGCTTCCGAAATTTCGCAGGAATGCACCTCGCCCATATCATTTTTGGAAAGGTCGTTTATATAATCGGTAATCTTGAATTTCTCGGTTGCGCCTAACACAAGGTCAACCCCATCAACAGCGGCGAGTTCTTCCGGCTTCAGCTGGGCATAGCAGCCTACAGCGGCAACAAAAGCATTATTGTTCATCTTCAGCGCTTTCTTTACCACCTGCTTAAATTGTTTATCAGCATTTTCAGTAACCGAGCATGTATTTATAACATAAATGTCGGCCACATCTTCAAAATCAACACGGTCAAAACCTTCGTCCTGAAAACTGCGGGCTATGGTAGATGTCTCACTGAAATTCAGCTTGCATCCAAGGGTATAAAAAGCGACTTTTTTCCTGTTTTCCATAATCATCGGCTGTAAAGCTTCTTAAATAAGCCTGCAAATTTAAGCACATTTTGCGATTAAATAACAGGAGGAATTAATTATATTTGTATCTTAACAAAAAGACTACTGCTATGCAACCTGCTCAGCTACAAAAAGATAAACTGGAACTGATTGAATGGATAATCCAACTGGACGATGAAACGGTAATTCTTCAATTAAAAGAAATGATGCATGCCCAGGAAGTTTCAGGTTTTACACTTACTGAAGAGCAGAAAAGAATGGTAGAAGAAAGTGCCTTAAAATATACATCGGGCGAAGAAAGAGGTTATAGCTGGGAGGAAGTAAAACAAAATATAGCAGAACGAAAGAAGCTTTTGAATGAAAAAAAAGCATAGACTCATAATTACGGCACAGGCTGAAATCAATATTTCTGACGCTTTTGAGTATTATGAATATAATCAACCGCACGTAGGGGAATATTTTTTATCAGTGCTCGAAAAATGTTTTTTATCTATAGAAACCAATCCTGAAATTTATAAAATAGCCTTCAGTAATTTCAGACAGGCAAAAGTGCCAAAGTTCCCTTTTGTAGTTATTTATAAAGTTGAACTTAATGAAATCATTGTGGCTAAAGTTTTCCATACTTATCGAAACCCAATTAAGAAAATTAAGTAGCGTGCACTGTAAACTTTCTAAACTTCTGGCAGCATTTCTGTGTTTATTTATTATTTCCTGCAGTAAAAATAAAACTGACAACCGCGACCATCTTGTTTTCCGCTATAACGAAAATGCGGCCGTAAACTCGCTTGACCCTGCTTTTGCCAAAATACGCCCGTCTATCTGGGTGGCCAACCAGTTGTTTAACGGGCTGGTGCAGCTGGACGACAGCCTGAACATACAACCTGATATTGCTAAAAGCTGGGCCATATCCCCTGACGGAAAAACATACACTTTCAGCCTGCGAGATGATGTGCGCTTCCATAAAAGCTCACTATTTGGTGCCGACAGCACACGTACCGTGAAAGCTGCTGATTTTGAATACAGCTTTAAGCGCCTGCTTGATGAAGATATCGCTTCTCCCGGCCGGTGGATACTCCAAAACGTTGATGCTTTTAAAGCACTTAACGACACTACATTTGAGATAAAGTTAAGCAAGACATTCCCTGCTTTCCTGGGGCTGCTCACCATGAAATACGCATCGGTAGTGCCGCATGAAGCCTTTGAAAAACCGGGTTATGACTTCAGGTCGAATCCTGTAGGCACAGGACCATTCCGGTTTAAAATTTGGGAAGAGAACGTAAAGCTGGTTCTGCGCAAAAATCCTTTATATTTTGAAAAAGATGAAAATGGCGTGCAGCTGCCTTATATGGAGGCGGTAGCCATTACCTTTTTGCCGGATAAGCAAAGTGGCTTCCTGCAATTCGTGCAGGGCAAGCTGGATTTTGTTTCGGGGCTGGACCCATCATACAAAGATGAGATACTGACACCTAAAGGCGAACTGGCACCGAAGTACCGCAAGTCGGTTACGATGATAACGGGGCCATACCTCAACACCGAGTACATGGGTTTCAGGCTTGATGGGCCCGACAAAGCCTTGAAGGACAAGCGCATACGGCAGGCGCTGAACTATGGGTTTGACCGAAATAAGATGATATTGTTCCTGCGCAACAACATGGGCATAGGAGCAGTGCACGGAATGATACCGGCAGGATTGCCCGGCTTTGGTGGCAAAGGCTATAGCTATGACCCAAGCAAAGCCAAAGCACTGGTAGCGGAATATAAAAAACAATCCGGCGACAGCAACCCCAGGATACAGATGAGTACCAGTGCATCTTACCTTGATATTGCCGAATACCTGCAGCGGG
The DNA here is from genome assembly GCF_002251835.1 of Flavobacterium cyanobacteriorum. GTDB lineage: Bacteria > Bacteroidota > Bacteroidia > Flavobacteriales > Flavobacteriaceae > Flavobacterium > Flavobacterium cyanobacteriorum. Next base: position 8,647 of record NZ_NOXV01000241.1, on the reverse strand, counting down.
AGTGGCAGAAAATAGGACTCAATGTGGAAGTGGATGTAAACCCGCCCAGCACGCTTACACAAAGTATTTCAACAGGCAAAGTTTCCTTTTTTAAAGCCAGCTGGATTGCCGACTACCCTGATGCCGAAAATTACCTCTCGCTTTTTTACAGCAAGAATTTCAGCCCCAATGGGCCCAACTACACCCATTTTAAGAATGCTGAGTTTGACAGGCTCTATGAGCAGGCTTTCCTGGAAACGGATAATGCCAAACGAGAACTGCTGTATAAAAAAATGGATGCACTGGTGATACAGGAAGCGCCTGTTATCCCTCTTTTTTATGATAAGGCATCGCGTTTTACACAAAGTAATGTGAGCGGGCTTGGCATTAATCCTTTAAACCTGCTGGTATTAAAAAAAGTAAAGAAATCAAAATAATAGCCATAGTGTAGAGTAGTAATGGTATTTGTTTTGTAACTTTAAAACAAAACCACATCCCATGAAAACTCTATTACTACTGTCCCTTTTATTGCTTTGCGACATAAACCTGTCGGCACAGGAAATACCCATACAAAAATCTCAATTACCGCGTGAAGCTCAAGCTTTTTTGAAAGAGCATTTTAAAAGCGGGTTCCACCATGCCATAAAAGAGGTTAACGAAAGGGTTATCCTGTATGATGTATTTCTTAATGACAATACAGAAATTGAATTTAATGAATCAGGGCGCTGGATAAAAGTTGACGGAAAAGGCCAGGCCTTGCCGGTAACTTTTCTACAAAAGCAAACGCTTGATTATGTCAAAATCAAATATCCTGCAGCTCAAATCACAAAAATTGAACGCTCAGCTTCCGTGTACAAGCTGGAGTTAAGCAATAAAATTGACCTGAAATTTGACGCTGTAGGGACGTTTATAAAGGCTGATTAAGGTTTTTACTGCTTTTTTTTACGTTTGTTTTTCCTCCACTCCCAGGGTGCCACCGGGTTTTTATCGGCCCACAACCCCACCCTTTCAGTACGGGCATGCTGCTCAAGCAGTGCAAGCTCCCGGCTGTCTGAATAATCTTTATAGTGCCAGGCAAGGCCGGCTTTTATAAGCTGTTCATTAACATTGGTGCCATTTTCGGTAGTTACAATACCAACTACACGTCCGTAACGGTCGCGTTTCCCGTCTGATGTCACGGTTACTGTTTTGCCAAAACATAAATCAGAAGCATACTGCCTGGCATTTTTTCCGAACGGCTGCGATTTTTCAGGACAGTCAATCTCTGCCAGTCGCACACGTTCGGGCTGCCCGTCATACAGCACCTCAAAAGTATCGCCGTCTTTAATGCCTATAACCTTACCTGTAAATACTTTTAATGCGCGAACCTCATGTTTAGCTTTCGGCTTCTTTGCTTTAACCGGTTTTTCAACCGCAGGGGCAGGCTGTTCCCCCTTATCAACACAGGCATAATAAAACAGGAAAGCCAGCAGTAACAACAGGCTTCCTAAACTATATTTTGTATTCCTATTTCTTTTTTTCAATGCAGGTGTCTGATAATCTGAATGTCCGACAATCTATATTCTACTCTTTCCTCCACTTCTTTGTTTCTTCAAACACATGCTCCAGTATGGCGGCATCCTGTTCGGTAAACTCCACGTTGCGGCGCGACATTACGATTTTAGCTGTTTCAAATGCTTTTTTGGTGATGTAGGTGGTAAAGCCCGATGCACCGCCCCACGAAAAACTTGGCACAAAATTGCGCGGGAAACCAGCACCGAAAATATTGGCGCTAACCCCTACCACGGTTCCGGTATTAAACATGGTGTTGATACCGCATTTACTGTGGTCGCCCATCATAAGGCCACAAAACTGGAGGCCTGTTTTTACAAAGCTTTCTTTTTCATAGCTCCACAACTTCACCTCCTCATAGTTGTTCTTCAGGTTAGAGTTGTTGGTATCAGCGCCAAGATTGCACCACTCACCCAGGACAGAGTTTCCAAGGAAACCATCATGCCCTTTATTGGAATAACCAAATAATACCGAGTTGCTTACCTCACCGCCAATACGGCTGTGCGGGCCTACAGTTGTAGCGCCGTACACTTTTGTGGCAAGCTTTACCTGGCCTCCCTCACAAAGTGCAAAAGGCCCGCGAATAACCGAACCTTCCATTATTTCGGCATTTTTACCAATATATATGGGTCCTGTAGAAGCATTAAGGGTAACATACTCGAGCTTTGCTCCCTCTTCAATAAAAATATTTTCAGGAGAAATGCTATTTACACTGGCAGGTATAGGCTGCGATACCCGCCCTTCGGTCAGCAGTTCAAAATCTTCGCGTATGGCAAGGTCATTTTTGCGGAAGATGTCCCACGGCTGCTCAATGCGAAGGCAGTCGTCACTGTATTCAATAATATCATACGTATCAAAATCAACTTCTTCCTGGGTATCTTTTGTATAAAACGCAATAATATCATCACCACACATAATGGCCTGGTTTGGCTCCAGTGCCATAACCATTTCAGCCAGCGCCTCAGTGGGCAGGAAAGAGGCATTTATCATGATATTCTCCTCCATTTCTACCATAGGATACTTTTCCATCAGGTACTCTTCAGTAAGTGTAGTGGTGGTATAGCCCAGGTATTTCTCCCATTTTTCGCGGATTGTAAGTATGCCTACGCGAATATCGGCAACGGGGCGTGTAAAGGTAAACGGGAGTAGTGCATTGCGCACCGGGCCGTCAAAAAGTATATAGTTCATGGCTTGCCTGTTTGTGTTGGCACGAAAATACAGCAAAGTTGCTAAGCAGCAAAGGAACAAAGAAACAAAGTTTCGATTACTGCCATTAAAAAAATAAAAGTCTTACATCATGGTAATACTGCATTTTATCCAAACAAAAAAAGCCTCCCGTTTTCCGGAAGGCTTCTGTATTTATAATAACAACAAATATTATTTGCTGAATTTAGCGTATTTGTTTTTGAACTTGTCGATACGTCCTGCAGTGTCGATAAGTTTAGATTTACCTGTGTAGAACGGGTGTGAAGTACGGGAGATTTCCATTTTCACAACAGGATATTCAACTCCTTCGTGTACAATCGTTTCTTTAGTCTCAGCAGTAGATTTGGTAATGAAAACATCATCGTTAGACATGTCTTTAAAAGCTACCAATCTGTAATTTTCCGGGTGAATACCTTTTTTCATCTTACGTAAATTTTTATTATTGGCTGCACTCCGCTTCGCGGCTTTCTGTAGTGAAAGGTGTAAGCGCCTTACAGCTTTTTGTTTTTAAACTTTTTTATTCGAGTGTGCAAAAGTACAACTATTTTTGTAAAATCAAATATTTACATTTATTTTTTTGCCTGTAACACAAGTGCATTTTTAGCTACACATATAAACGTAATTAGTATATTTGTAGATTAATTTAACCAACAACAAAAAACAATAATCATGACACAAGCAGTTAAAAAGAACGGGGTTACCTTTGGTATTATTATAGGCGTAATATCAATTATAATATCAGCAATTATGTATGCTACCGATCTTAGCCTTTTTACAAAATGGTGGGTAGGAATAGTATTGTTCTTTATAAACCTTATATTGGGAATAGTGGCAGTCGGGAAAGCAAAAGCTTCACAAGGTGGATTTATTTCATTTAAAGAAACTTTTACTACTTTTTTTATAGCAATGGCAATTGGCGCTGCAATTAGTTCTACCTTCATGTTTATATTATTTAACTTTATAGATCCTGGAGCTAAAGATATTATTTTGGAAAATGTAAAAGAGATGACCGTGAACATGATGCAGGAAATAGGATCAAGTACTGAAGACATTAAAAAAACTGTTGAAAAATTGGATGAAACTGATAATTTCAGTTTTGCTTCACAACTTCAATCATACATGTGGGGGCTATTATTATACATTATTATTGGACTTATTGTGGCTGCTATCATGAAAAAAAACAAGCCTGAGTTTGAATAATCAATGAATATATCCATCGTAATACCCCTTCTTAACGAAGAAGAATCACTCAGAGAATTAAACCAATGGATAAGCCGCGTGATGGCCGAAAATAACTTCAGCTATGAAGTTATTTTTATTGATGACGGCAGCACTGACGGCTCATGGAACCTGATACAGCAGCTTGCCGCTGAAAACCCGAACATAAAAGGCATCCGTTTCCAACGCAATTACGGCAAGAGCCAGGCACTTCATGCGGGTTTTGCCAAAGCCCAGGGTAATGTGGTAATAACCATGGATGCTGACCTGCAGGACAGTCCCGAGGAAATACCGGAACTGTACCAGATGATAACCCGGGACAGGTTTGACCTTGTATCGGGCTGGAAGAAGAAAAGGTATGATTCCGTTGTGGCAAAAAACCTTCCTTCCAAACTGTTCAACTGGGCCGCAAGGAGGACATCGGGCGTGCAGCTTAACGACTTTAACTGCGGGCTTAAAGCCTATAGTAAAACAGTTGTAAAAAACATAGAAGTATCGGGCGAAATGCACCGCTACATACCCGTACTGGCCAAAAATGCGGGTTTTAGCAAGATAGGGGAAAAAGTAGTTATGCACCAGGCACGCAAGTACGGTTCAACTAAATTTGGCATGGAGCGTTTCATTAACGGCTTCCTGGACCTTATCACTATCTGGTTCCTGTCGCGTTTTGGCAAAAGGCCTATGCACCTTTTCGGTGCGCTGGGCGTACTTATGTTCCTTATTGGGTTTTTATCGGCAATATATATAGGTGTTTCCAAGCTATACAAGCTATACCACCATGAGCCTGCCATGCTGGTTACCAATAATCCCTGGTTTTATATTGCGCTGGCCACCATGATAATCGGCACACAACTGTTCCTGGCGGGTTTCCTGGGCGAGATCATACTGCGTACAAAAAATAATGAAGAACGATACAGGATTAGTGAAATGTTATAAATGAATAAGCATGAATATTGAGAAAGAGATCCTTGAAAAGGTAAATGAATGGCTTACCCCCTTTTTTGACAGCAAAACACAGGAAGCTGTCAGGGAAATGATGGCCTCATCGCCTAAAGAGCTGGAAGAAAGCTTTTACAAAAACCTGGAGTTCGGTACAGGGGGCATGCGCGGCATTATGGGGCCGGGTACCAACCGCGTCAATAAATATACCCTGGGCAAGGCCACACAGGGATTATCTGATTATCTAAAAAAAGTTTTTGCGGGGGAAAGCCTTAAAGTAGCCATAGCATACGATTGCCGGAACAACAGTGATACCCTCGCTAAAGTTGTAGCCGATGTTTTCTCTGCTAACGGTATTAAAGTATTTCTTTTTTCTGAACTGCGCCCTACTCCTGAGCTCTCTTTTGCCGTTAAGTACCTTAATTGCCATGCAGGTATTGTACTTACTGCATCACACAACCCGCCGGAGTATAATGGCTACAAAGTGTACTGGCAGGATGGTGGCCAGCTGGTGCCACCGCAGGATGGTGAAATAATACAGGTAATAGAGTCACTGGAGTATGACCAGGTAAACTTTAATGCCAAACCTGAACTAATTGAATACATAGGCAACGAAATTGATGAGGCTTTTCTGAAATCCTCATTAGCCAATGCCTCTTTTAATACAGCGCCTGAGGCCAGGCAAAATCTCAAAATTGTTTATACGCCGCTTCACGGCACGTCAGTGAAACTGATCCCTGACCTTCTTGAAGACGCCGGCTACACCAGCGTATATATTGTGGCCGAGCAGGCCGTGCCTAACGGAAATTTTCCAACTGTAAAATCACCAAACCCTGAAGAACCTGAAGCGCTTGCCATGGCAATAGAACTGGCTGAACAGGTAAATGCCGATATTGTGATAGGCACCGACCCTGACAGTGACCGGCTTGGCGTAGCCGTGCGTAACGGCAACGGTATAATGACACTGCTGAACGGCAACCAGACAATGGTACTGATGACCCATTTCCTGCTGGAACAGTGGAAAAAACAGGGCAGGATAGCCGGTAAGCAGTTTATAGGTTCAACCATAGTTTCTACCCCCATGATGCTGGAACTTGCCGAAGCTTACGGAGTGGAATGCAAAGTAGGGCTGACAGGCTTTAAATGGATTGCCAAATTTATCAGGGATTTTCCTGAGCAGGAATTTATAGGCGGTGGCGAAGAAAGCTTCGGCTTTATGGTGGGCGATGCCGTTCGTGATAAAGATGCCGTAACCTCTACCCTGCTGCTTTGTGAAATTGCTGCGCAGGCTAAAGCCAATGCCAGCTCCTTATACCAGGAGCTGCTAAAACTTTATGTTGAGTTTGGCTTTTATAAAGAATATCTTATTTCCCTTACCAAAAAAGGAATTGAAGGTGCCAATGAGATTAAACAGATGATGACCGACCTGAGGCAGAACCCCCTTAAAGAAATAAACGGGCAGCGTGTTATAATGGTTGAGGACTACCAGTCATCAACGGCAAAAAATTTGCTTACAGGCGAAGAAGAGGCTTTAAAGATCCCAAAATCGAATGTGCTGATTTACTATCTTGAAGACGGTACAAAAATATGTGCGCGCCCGAGCGGTACTGAGCCAAAAATAAAGTTCTATTTCAGTGCCAACGAAACACTGGAGCATGTACACGATGCCAAGCACGTGGAAGCTATACTTGACACAAAAATTAAAAACATCATCGAAGAGATGAACCTGATCTAAATGAAGAACATAAAGAAAATTTTCCGCTTTGCGGCGCCCTACAAGAAATACGCATACCTTAATATTTTTTTTAATATTTTATACGCTCTGTTCAACACGCTTTCGTTTGTAGCAGTTATTCCTGTACTTACTGTTATTTTTGAGCAGCAGCAGAAGGTTACCAATAAACCAGAATTTACAGGCATAACCGGATTAAAGGACTTCTTTAACAACTATCTCAATTATATCCTTACTGAACAAATCGGTCAGCACGGCAAGTTTACCGTACTAATGTTTATCATTGGTATAATTATCGGGCTTTTTTTAGTTAAAAACCTGTGTAATTATTTTGCAATGTATTTCATTACTTATCTTAAAAACGGCGTACTGAAAGATATGCGCAGGGAAATGTATTCTAAAGTAATAAGGCTGCCCCTTTCCTATCATTCAGGCACTACTAAAGGCGAATTAATAACGCGTATAACAGGCGATGTTAACGAAGTAAGCAACTCATTCCTTTCAATACTGGAAATGATAGTTAGGGAACCACTCAATATACTTATAACCTTAGGGTTCATGTTTGCAATGAGCTTAAAGCTTTCGCTCTTTGTTTTCATATTTATACCTATTTCAGGACTAATTATTTCCAAGGTTGGTAAATCACTAAAGAAAAATTCATCAAGAGTGATGGTTGAAGGAGGAAGGTTGCTTTCAGGAATTGAGGAAAGCCTTACCGGGCTGAGGATTATCAAATCGTTTACGGCTGAAAAGCTATTTGAGCAGAAGTATAAGGATACCAATGATAAATTATTTTACTACGCCAATAAACTGGGCAACAGGCAAAACCTTGCTTCCCCACTCAGCGAATTGCTTGGTATTATAGTAATCGGTATTTTACTGGTATATGGCGGCTACCTGGTTTTTATTGACGGAGACATGAAAGCCTCATTTTTTATGGGGTACATGCTGCTGGCCTATAATATCCTCACCCCCGCTAAAGATATTTCCAAGGCAAGCTACACTCTTAAGCGCGGTAACGCTTCTGCCGAAAGGGTTATTGAGGTACTTGAAACTGAAAATACCATTGTTAACCGTCCGGGCGCTACTGATAAGGCCTCTTTTGAAGAAGGCATTACATTTGAAAACATTAACTTCAGGTACCAGGCAGACAACGTATTGAAGAATTTTTCGCTTACAGTCCCTAAAGGGCATACGGTGGCCCTGGTAGGCCAGTCTGGAAGCGGAAAGAGTACTGTTGCCAGCCTTTTAACCCGCTTTTATGATGTACAGGAAGGAAGCATAAAAATTGACGGTACTGACATACGTGATTATACACTCAAGTCATTGAGAGGTATTATGGGCCTGGTTACGCAGGACAGTATATTGTTTAATGATAGTGTCCGAAACAACATGCTTATCGGGAAGGAAGATGCAACAGACGAGGAAATTCTCGATGCACTGAAAATTGCCAATGCTTATGAGTTTGTAAAAGACCTGCCCGAAGGCATACATACCAACATTGGCGACGGCGGCAACAGGCTATCGGGCGGACAGAGGCAGCGCCTGAGTATAGCCAGGGCTGTACTGAAGAACCCGCCTATAATGATATTGGATGAAGCTACCTCGGCGCTTGATACCGAAAGCGAAAAGCTGGTACAGCAGGCACTTGAAAACATGATGCAGAACCGTACATCGGTAGTGATTGCGCACCGGCTCTCCACCATACAAAAAGCTGACAAAATCGTAGTGATGCACAAAGGCGAAATTGTAGAACAGGGAACCCACCAGGAGCTTATAGCCCATGACGGAACCTATAAAAAGCTGGTGATGATGCAGTCGTTTGAATAGTACTTGAAGTTCCATCAAACAGCTTTTTTCAGTCAGTTATAATCGGTAGCATTCCGGCCTTTAATTCATAAACCATCTGTACAATTCATTATCTGCCATGTCCCGGAGCAGCCCGCTAAGCGCACTTTTGTAGCGGTTTGGTCGCGCTGTCTGCTATATCTCCCCGCCGCAAAAGCAGGCGGCGGGGAGGAT
>NZ_NOXV01000243.1 GCF_002251835.1 Flavobacterium cyanobacteriorum | reverse complement strand
ATATCTCCCCGCCGCAAAAGCAGGCGGCGGGGAGGATGCCGCTCCCACCGGGGCTAAACCAAGGCGGCAGTGCTGCCTTGCCATCGGCACAATCCCCCGCAACCACACAAAACTTTGGAACCCTTTTCACTTCTCTTTTTCATACGCAAGGCGCGTCATAACCGGGAAATGATCCGAAAATATAAAATCCTGGAACGTTATATACTCCTTTACCACAATATCCCTGTCCGTAAACACATAATCTATGCGGGCCGGATAGTACTTGTAATTGTATGATTTCCCAAACCCTTTGCCCGACTCTTCAAATGCGTCTTTCATACTCCCCTTTACGCTGCGGTACACATACGAAAAAGCACTGTTGTTCAAATCCCCACAAATAATCATAGGATATTGGCATTCTCTTTTATGCTGCTGGATGAGCTCCGCCTGGTGCTGCTGCTCCTTAAATGCAGCGCTCAGCCGGTTAAAGATAACTTTTGATTTCTGTTCATCAATCTTTTCATGTATGTCCGGGCTTATTTTTATGGACTGCAGGTGCATGCTGTACACCCGCAGGGTATCATTGCCTTTTTTGATATCGGCAAAAATTACATTATTGTCGCTCTTCGGGAAAGGTATGCTGCCACTGTTAATTATCCTGAACTTAGAGTAAATGGCCTGCCCCAGCTTGGCATTATTATGCTCATTAACATAAATATACTTATAGCGGTATTGCCCGAAATCAACATCTTTCCTTGGCGTATATTCCTGGAAACATAAAATATCAGGACGGTGCTTTTTTACAAAAGCAGCTATGCTGTCAGGCACATCCTGCCTCGGCATCCAGTCATACAGGTTAAAAAGGCGCACGTTATAGCTCATCAAAGTAAAATCAGCATTATCTTTCTCTGTCTCCCTTCCCGAAAACTTGTAAAATTTGCTTATGAACGTAACCCCAAGCAGTAAAACAATGCCGGAGAGCAGCATCTGGCGCTTAACCTGGAAAAGCCAGTAAAGAAAAAAGAGGAAATTGAGTACCAGCATCAACGGGAGTATCAGTGTAAATACCGAAAGGAAAGGGAAAAGCTTTGGCGCCAGGAACGGCAGGAAATAGGCCAGGAACGTCAATATAGTAAGCACTATATTGAAGAAGAACATGACTTTATTAAACCATGAAAGTTTTTTCATACCCTGCTTTAGCGGCTCAAATCTATGATATTATTCAGTATTACCGGCCTTAAAAAGAAAATCTTTTTCTTCCTTGGTAAGGCTGTCATAACCTGATTTACTGATTTTATCAAGGATATCGTCTATCTGCTTCTGGGTGAGGTCTTTTGGTTTTTTAGCTGCCGTACGTACAGGGGGAGCCGTGTTCCTGTGTATTTTTTTAAAAGGGGAGCTTTTCCTTGACCTGAACAAATTTGTAAAAAAATCCAGTACCGCCGAAACACCTTTGCTCAGGTCGGTACCGTTTTGCAGCAGCCTGATATACAAGAACCCGAATAACGCCCCGGCAAGGTGCGCCATATGGCCACCGGGGTTTTCAACAGAGGCATTAATAAGATCAATCACTACAAATATGATGGCTATATGCCATATTTTTACAGTGCCGATAAGCAGCAGCCTCACCTGGTAATATGGCGCGTATGTTGCCGTTGCTATAAGTATTGCCATCACAGCGGCTGATGCCCCTACCAGTTTAGATACCGTACCATTGAATACAGGCAGTATATTATAGCCTGCAATGAACAACAAACCCGCGAACATAGCTGAAAGTACATAAAGGCCGAAAAGCTGTTTCTGTGTAAAAAATGTAAGGAACAGCCTGCCTGTAAAGAACAGCATCAGCATATTGAAAAGAATATGGAAAAAATCAGCATGCAGGAAAGCATACAGCAATAGCGACCAGGGTTTCCATAGCAGGTCGGCCAGGTTTGAGGAAAGGCTGAAAAAGTCGTTGCCGTCTGCCCTCCAGTCAAAGCCCAAAACATTTACACCACTTAGCCTCAATATACTGAAGGCGATCAACGGGAGGATGAACAACCCTATATTCCAGAAAATGAGCCGTTGTACTACCCCACCGGTCCGGTATTCCATTTTAAGGTCATCAAATATATTCATGGTTAATTCCAGCGCTTATCATTAAAACTATTCTTTTTCCAGTACCACATCATAATAAAACCAATCAATGCACCACCAATGTGCGCAAAATGAGCCACACCGTCTCCGCCACCTCCAAATATGGCCTGCCCTTTTAAGCCGAGGTAAAGATCGAGCAATAAAAGCCCGGGTACAAAATATTTGGCTTTAATTGGCACAGGAATAAACATCAGCATTAGTTCAGCATTAGGCGCTATAAAAGCAAAAGCAACAAGTACACCATAAATAGCACCTGACGCTCCTACCATTGGTGTCTGAGTCAGTTTTGCAGCTTCAAACAAAGCATTAAAATTTTCCTCATTGACTAAGCCGGATCTTGATCCCGCTTCAAGTATAGGCCTGATGTCTTTTACAAATAAATCAGTACGATAATACATTTCATCTGAAATTGTAGCGTTTAGTATAGTATGCAGTTCATCGCCTGAAAGATTCAGATCGGCAGCTCGCTCAATAAGATTTTGTATTTCAAGATGAGTGATCCCTAATTGTAGTGCGGCAGCACCCAGCCCGCAGGAAATATAAAAGAAGATAAATTTTTTTCCACCCCAAAGTCTTTCAAGTAAAGAGCCAAAGGAAACTAAAGCAAACATATTAAAGAAAATATGTAAAAAGCCACCGTGCATGAACATATGGGTAAAAAGCTGCCATATCTGGAATTTTTCACTTTCAGTTGAATGCAATGCCAAGATATCATTTGATATGGTTTGCCCAACGAAAAAAGTCCCCACAAAAAATAAAATATTGATAATAAGTAACTGCTTAACAGTTTCGGTCATATTCATCATATTGCAAAACGTTTATCCAGATCTTCCACACTTACAGTGATGAAAGTCGGTTTATTAAAAGGTGAAACATCAGGCTCTTTGCAGGCAAACAGGGCGTTTACCATAGCTTCCTGCTCTTTATCAGTTAGTAAGGTTCCCGTTTTCACGGCCAGGCTCCTGGCCATTGATTTGGCTATACTGTCCGTCTGGCTAAAGCTGCTGTCGGGCACTTCCTGCTGCAGGTCGTTTATAAGTTCTTCCAGCAGTATCGACACCTCGCTTTCCGCTACATTTACCGGCAGGCCCGATACTACGATATGGTCGAGGTTAAACTCCGCAAAAACAAAACCCGTATTCTCCAGCGCCTGTCGCATTTCCCGCAGCAGGTCAAGCTCGCTCTGGTTGTAGTACAAAACAAGCGGGAACAGCAGTTGCTGGCTAGAGGCATGATGTATAGTTATGTTGGTAAGGAACTGCTCATACAATATCCTTTGGTGCGCCCTCTTTTGGTCAATAATCACCATACCTGATTTTATAGGGCTCACAATATATTTCTTGTGTATCTGGTAGGTTTTATACACCGCCTGCTCTACCTCGGCCTCATTAAAAAGGGAGCCCGTAACTTCTTCCGATTCAAAATTCATCTCGGCAATCTCATCAGCAGCCGGGGCTATGCCGGTATACAGGCTTTCCCACGATGATGCTTTTTCTCGCCTGAATGCAGGCGCCGCGGTAAAAGAAGAGGCCGCAGAGGCCGCCCTTGCCGGTTTTTCATCTGCAAAAGGGTTAAAGTTCCTGTCCACCTCAACTGCGGGCACCACAGCCTCTTTATGCTCATAGCTGTAGGGCGTATCAAGATTGGCATCGCGCTCAAAATCAAGTACCGGCGCTACATTAAACTGCCCTAAGCTGTGCTTTATAGCTGAGCGGAGTATGGCATAAAGCGCATGCTCATCGTCAAACTTTATTTCGGTTTTTGTCGGGTGGATGTTAATGTCGATAGTGTTGGGTGGCACATCAAGGTATATGAAATAACCCGGCTGGCAACCGTCCTTTAAAAGCCCTTCGTAAGCCGCCATAACCGCATGGTGCAGGTAGCCGCTTTTTATAAAACGGTTGTTTACAAAGAAAAACTGCTCCCCCCTGTTCTTTTTGGCGAATTCAGGCTTGCAGACGAACCCCTGTATCTCCACAATTTCAGTACTTTCTTTTACAGGCACAAGCTTTTCGTTGGTACGCCCCCCAAATATATTTACAATACGCTGGCGCTGGTTGGATGACGGCAGGTTGAACATTTCGCTGCCGTTGTGGTACAGCACAAAGCTGATGTTGTGGTGCGCCAGGGCCACGCGCTCAAACTCATCAATAATATGGCGGAACTCCACCATATCGCTTTTAAGGAAGTTGCGGCGTGCAGGTATGTTGAAGAACAGGTTCTTCACCGCGAACGATGTCCCTTTGGGCAGTACGGCCACATCCTGGCTGGTGAACTTGCTCCCCTCTATAACCAGGTGCGTACCCAGCTCATCCTGCTCCTGGCGGGTCTTGAGCTCTACATGGGCAATGGCGGCAATACTGGCCAGTGCCTCTCCCCTGAAACCTTTGGTGTGCAGCGAAAAAAGGTCTTCCGCGAAGCGTATCTTGCTGGTAGCGTGGCGCTCAAAGCACATACGTGCATCAGTTACGCTCATGCCCCGGCCATTGTCAATAACCTGTATAAGGGTTTTGCCGGCATCTTTTACTATCAGCTTTATCTCGGTTGATCCGGCATCTACTGAGTTTTCAAGCAATTCCTTAACTACCGATGCCGGCCTTTGCACCACCTCGCCGGCAGCTATCTGGTTGGCAACGTGATCAGGAAGTAACTGGATGATGCTCGACATTGGAAATTTTCTGTGTTTTGATTGACGGACATCAAAGTTACGGAAATATTGCTGAAGTGAAAAAGGGGAAAATAAGGATTGCGTTTATTTACAAAGAGAACAGGCAAATATTTGCTTAGAAAATTATTAATTGCGGTAGTATCCTGATATAAAGCCAAGTTCTTTCATACTAATTTAACGGTTATATTTTTTTATCTAAACCATGAAAAATATTAGTAGCATACCCAGGTATTTACAACTGTTATCTTAATTTTTAACCTAAGCAGTACAGGGCAGTTAAAGCTCTTTTAGCTCAATAGGCTCGTCCTCGCCCGCCATATCCTGGTACTTGTAAAAAATCTTGCCGATAAGGGTGCTCAGCCTGCTCTTGTAATCCTCAATAAGCCACTCCTTATAATTTTTTGTGGTTTTTGACAGCAGCCTTGCATATTGCTTTACGCGAAATTCAATATCCGCATCAAGCAGCTTTGCCAGCTTACGGGCCTCAGCAGGGGTTTCGCTATTCTCAATGCACATAAAAGCATGCTGGCGTATAGATTTTTCAATAACTGATTTTGGCCTCATTTTATTTTCGAGGGCCAGCCGGAATTCATCTTCCACATCAAATGAAACTTCCATAGAATTTTCAAATTTAGCCCTTATTTCTTCAGGCATAACATAAATATGATGGCTTTCAATTTCAGCATCTCCCCTTATGTTGGCCAGGAACTCTTCAGGCTGCCTGAAAATGTAGTTCCAGTCGATAGGGTCGCTCCATAAACCAAAACGCTGTGCGTTATTGCCAAGGTCTATTACCGTAAATACATCTTTACCCGGCAATTTACGTGACCCCCTGCCAATCATCTGGAAATAGAGCGTAAGGGAACGGGTGGCACGGTTCAGTATTATGGTTTCAACAGTAGGCTCGTCAAAACCGGTTGTAAGTATGGAAACTGAAGTTAAAATAGCATCAGGCGTTTTACTGAACCAGCTCAGTATTTTTTTCCTTTCGTTGTCAGGTGTTTTATTGTCCAGGTGCTTTATGGGGTATCCTGCCGCACGAAACGTTTCATATACGTATAATGACGTATAGATGCCATTATTAAATATAAGCGTTTTGGTGCCTTTTGCCCGCTGCTCATAGGCCTGCAGGAGTAGATCCTGCATTATGCCCCTTGAATACAGCTCATCAGAAGAGCTAACCGTATAATCACCGTTGATGCCCAACTTGAGGCCCGTAAGCTCCACGTCATAGCCGTACATCATAGCTTTGGCAAGATAGCCTTTATCTATGAGCGATTGTATAGGTTCGCCTACAATAAGCTCATCATAGGTTTCATACATAGGCAACTCAATATTCGAGCTTAGCGGTGTGGCCGTTACTCCAAGGAATAATGAATTTTTAAAATAGGTGAATAGTTTGCGGAATGAGTTATAATGAGCCTCATCAATAATAACAAGGCCTACATAGTCCATATGGAACTTCTTGTCGCGCAGGCGGTTGTTCAGTGTTTCAACCATGGCTACATAACAGGAATACTCGTTGTGGTGAGGCAGGTCTTTTACATTACTGTCAATAACGATATTGGTTACGCCAAAACCCTTAAGCATAGCCGAAGTCTGCTTGCTTAGCTCTATACGGTGCGTAAGCACCAAAACCTTGCGGTTATATTTTTCAATATACCTGCGCGCAATCTCGGAGAAGATAACAGTTTTGCCCCCTCCGGTAGGTAATTGGTACAGGAGGTGGTAATTATCAGGCTTGCCTTCGAACTTCTCAAATATAGCATCAATATCCTTCTGCTGATAATCATAAAGCTCTTTCCTGTCCTCAGCGTCGTATTGTAGTTCCATGAAGTTGTGTTATTCGCCAAAAATATATATTTAGCCAGATTAATTTGTTTATAAAATCTTAATATTATCCCTAAAGCTGATTTTAACGCTATCCCTTATTTCTATTGCAGTTAAATAGTTATCTTTGAACAGAATATGCTGTATGACCATGCTGAACTATGACTCCCTGTCGCTTGTTGAGGCCACAAATATACAACTGGAACTGAGGCAAAAGGTATCGCTTATAACCCAGCCTGAAAATGTATATACCATAGCCGGGGGAGATATTTCCCATAATAAAGATACTGATATTATATATGCGGGCATTGTGGTGCTGAGCTATCCACAAATGGTTGTACAGTCGTATGCGCTTGTGCAGTCAGCAACAAAATTCCCTTATGTGCCACAGTACCTTGGTTTCCGTGAAGTACCTGCACTGCTTGAGGCCTGGAAATTGCTGCCTGTAAAACCGGACATCATGGTGCTCGACGGACAGGGCATAACGCATCCCAGAGAATGTGGTATTGCATCACATTTTGGGGTCCTTGCCGGCCAGCCGTCTATTGGTTGTGCAAAGAATATGCTGTTTGGCAGCTATAAGCCGCTTGGCCTTGAAAAATTTAGCGAAAGCGCCATTATAGCCAACGGCGGTATAAAAGGGTATGCCCTGCGCACAAAAAAAGATGTAAAGCCGGTTTATATATCCCCTGGGCATATGGTATCGGTTGAGGACAGCATTGACATCATGAAAAACTGCGTGCTAAAGCACCGCATACCTGAGCCCACACGCATGGCACATGAAAAAGTTAACCTGTTCCGTATCGGGAAATTAAAGCCCGGTTACCACACCGTCAGCGTACAGGGAAGCCTGTTTGGCTAAACATGCTTTATATCACAAAAAAAGCCTTTGCTTAAGCATACATTATTAAGGCTATATTTGTAGTACTATATATCTTTATGTTTTGACCGTAAGCAGGAACTTTAAATTAGCGGCAGCATTTTCGCCAGTGCTGGGCCTGTTCGGCCTGAGCCCGGTTTTACTATTCCAGAAGCTGCCCCTAAGTGAACTGGCCCTGATTTTTTGTGTGCTCACAACAGGCATATTCACTTTTTGGAACATAAACCTTTATATCACCCGCCTGTTTGCCGAAAAGCCTATGTATGTCCGCTATGGCATCAGTTACCTGACTACATTCATAATCCATTCGGTAATTATAGGCGTGGGAATCCTTGTGGGTGCGAGCAATCCGCCGGTGAGTGGCATATCTACCCTATATCCAATCCTTTCGCTTTTATTCATTAATACTTTCATCCTTATCATTATTGATGTGGTAAGGCTACAGGAAGCCAAAGCAGCAGCGCGTATTGAAATAAACAATTTAAAAATTGCCAACCTGGAAGCCCAAAAACAGTTACTGGTACAGCAGCTTCAGCCACACTTCCTGTTTAATACCCTGGCCACCCTTAAATCGCTTATACATGAAGACCCGGCTATTGCTGAGAAATATACCCTTAAGCTGTCTGATTTTATGAGATACAGTACGCACGGAAACCATGGGAACACCGTAAAGCTATCAGACGAGGTACATTTTACAAAAAGTTATATAGAACTGCAGCAGTATCGGTTCGGGAAGGCTCTGCAATATTCTGAAGATATAGCACAAGAACTGCTAACGAGTAAAATACCTGTTTTTGCGCTACAGCTTTTAGCCGAAAATGCTGTAAAGCATAACTACTTTACACCTGAAAACCCGCTACTGATAAAAGTGTATAATGACGGCAGCAAAGTTTGCGTAACTAATAACAAAACCGGTTTACGCCTTACCGAACGTTCAGGGCTGGGGCTAAAAAACCTTAACGAACGGCTATTGCTGCTTACGGCTGTACCGCTTGAAAAAGAAGAGGACGAACATTTTTTTACCGTTAAAATAACTGTTGCATAAATGAATGTAGTTATTATAGAAGATGAATTGCTTACCTGCCGCGACCTTGAACGAACCCTGAAAAAAGCAGACAGCAGTGTAAATGTTACAGCATACCTGCATTCTGTAGATGAAGCGCGCGCTTTTTTTGCAGAAAAGCCATCAGGCTATAACCTGATATTTTCCGACATAGAGCTTGGCGACGGAAACAGTTTTATCATATTTGATGAATATCCTCCTGAAGTACCCGTAATTTTTTGTACGGCATACAGCGAATATGCCCTGAAAGCCTTCGGCAGCTTTGGTATTGATTATCTCCTTAAACCTTTTTCAGTTGAAACAGTAGCGGCATCGCTGCAAAAATACAGGCTGCTTGAAAAAAATTTTTCATCGGCCGGCATACCCGGAATCCATGATTTTATAAGAGAAATGCTGGCACCTAAAACTGAAAAGATTACTTCAATAATAATACATAAAGGAGATAAGCTCATCCCCTACTCGCTTACGGATATAGCCCTTTTCTTTAAAGAGGAAATACACCTGTATGCTGTTACCTTCAGTAAGGAGCAGCTGCTGGTATCAAATAACCTGGAAAAAACCGAAGCCATAGCAGGGCCTGTGTTCTTCAGGGCTAACAGGCAGATACTGGTAAACCGTGCTGCCGTAAAAGATTTAAACCATTATTTTAACCGCAAACTGTTGGTTAACTTAACCATACCTTTCCACAGGCAAGTTATAGTACCTAAAGAAAAAGCCTCAGCATTTATTGACTGGCTTACCATGAGCTGATGTCCGCTTTAAAAGCGAATTTGTCCGTTTCGGTTTACCCGTTGTTTTACCTTTAATATCACTGGGCCAACTTTGTACCATAAACTAAGTTTTATGGGTAGAAGGACCACATATTTCCGCATACTTTTGCTCATGGCAGCTTTCACGGCCATACCCGGTGCATCAGCGCAGGTACGGGTTACAACGCTCGACGGGCTCCTTGAGTACACTAAGAAGCAGAGTATTAGCCTGAAAACAGACAGCCTTAAGCTGGCACAGGCTAAAAAAGCCAGGCTTGCCGCCATAATTAATGTGCTCGACCTCAGTGTAAACAATACACTGCGGTTTGTAGATAACACGAGACTGCCCGTATCAGCCTTCCCCGCCGAAATATTTGGCGGCCAGCCCGGAACCTTTACCAATATAACCACAGGCGTGCAATATACCACTACAGCGACACAGTCGGCCGAAGTGAAACTGCTTAACCTGCCGGGATGGGAAAACCTGAAGCTTTCGAAAATAAATATCAACCTACAGGATTCAGATAATAAAATAAGCCTGAAATCACTCCAGGAAAATATTGCTGCTGCGTACTACAATGTAGTGACGCTTCAGGAACAGCTCAAAAGCAATAAACTGAACCAGGCCATAGCCGATAGCCTGTACATTATCTCAGAAAGTAAATTCAGGCTTGGGCTCGTAAGGCAGCAGGAAGTTAATGATGCCCGCGTAGCCCTGCTTACCGCCACTGAAAGCGCCAGGCAGTCTGGCTATTTACTGGACAATTATTACCTGGCACTGAAAATTTTATGCGATATACCCGAAAGCACCGAACTTATAATTGATGATGCTGCCGATGCGGCTTCAGCTGTACTTGCCCCCCAGATTTCCCTCAACAGCCTCGATGTCGAAAACAGTATACTGAATGAACGGTACGCCAAAAGTAATTACAGGTATTACCAAAAACAATTATTACCCACTCTTTCGGCTGAATTCTCCCAATCCTGGCAATTGTTTAATACTGATTTCAGTGTTTTTAATGGTGACTGGGTCAACAGCAGGTATTTTGGGTTTAAATTATCTATACCGCTACCTACCGCCACGCAAATAGCCAACACAACCAAGGCGCGGTTTGATTATAAAATTGCGGAAAAGAATACTGAACAGGCAAAGATAAAAGCAGGGCTGGAACATGCCCAGCTTAAAAATGATTTTGATAAGGCGGTATCACAATACCTGAACGATAAAGAGATACTTGCATTGCGGAGGGATTCTTATACTCGGAACATGAACCTGTACCGCGAAGGGATAATTGCACTTGATGATGCCCTTGACAGTTACAACACCATGATTGATGCTGATTATGCCCTTATATCTTCAAGGATAAGTGTGCTGCTTGCACGGGCAAAGATTGATATAAACAATAAAATAAACTAACATGAAAACCCGATTTGCGATATTGCTCTTATGCGTGGCTATAGTATCATGCGGAAAAAAGTTTGAAGAAACAAAACCAATACGTAAAGATGTTACAGAAACGGTTTTTGCATCAGGCTATCTTGAGGCTGAGGGTACCTATGAACTTACTGCCCTTAGTGACGGCTACCTGACTGAGGTAAACTTTGAAGAAGGCGACCTTGTTAAAAAAGGACAGGTACTGGCTGTTATTGACAATAAAGAAAATCTTTTCAATACCCAGAGCGCCACACAGCTTTACCGCATAGCCCGGGAAAATACTACATCTTCAGCGCCGCTGCTGCTGCAGGCGAAACAAAATGCTGAGCTTGCCCGCCAGAAAATGGAACAAAATGCGCAGCAGGAACAACGATACCGGAAGCTGCTTGAAACCAACAGCATATCAAAAGTAGAATATGAGAATGTTTACCTGGACTACCAGACATCACGAACCAATTACCTTTCTGCGCTCGAAAGTTACAGGAACCAGCAGCAGCAGGCCCGCCAAAACGAAATAACCAACAGGGCCAATAAACAGATTAGTGCTGAAACACTTGGCAATAACCGTATAACTGCCGTTTCTGACGGAAAGGTTTATCAAAAATTAAAAGTGGCCGGGGATTATGTAAAGCGCGGGGATGTTATTGCTACCATAGGCAGCGCTGATATAATATATGCCAAGGTAAATGTTGATGAAGCGAACATTGCAAAAATAAAAACCGGTCAAAAAGCTTACCTGCAGCTTAATGCCGAGAAAAACAAGGTGTATAACGGCACTGTTGATAAAATATACCCATCATTCGATGAAGAAACACAATCCTTTGTGTGCAGGATTATATTTACTGAACCCGTTGATTTTAAAGTCGCACAAACACAGCTGCAAAGCAATATTGTTGTTGCCCGGCATGATAATGCACTGCTTATACCCCGCAGCTATATTGACTATAACGGGTATGTGCAGATTAAAGGCAGGGATGAAAAGACAAAAGTAAAAACCAATTTTGTAAGCAATGAGTGGGTCCAGGTGCTGGAGGGCATAAATGACAGCACTACACTCGTAACAGACCAGCTAAGCGCCAATAAAATGAAAACATCTGAAGTAGGTGCGCAACTGGGTAAATAAAAAAGGCCATGAAATTAAATGTAAATTACAGCATAGCGCTTACGCATATACTGTCGCGAAAAAGGCAGACAATCACAGCTGCGCTGGGTGTTACTATAGGTATGGCCATATACCTCTTCATGAACTCACTGAGCGCCGGATTTACAAAATATTCGCGCAACGAGATATTTAAGAGCAATGCCCATATCAAAATATACCAGGACGATGAAATGAGTAAGCCCCTGGTTACCCATAAAGATGCCCTTACTGTTATTATCAACCCACAGATAACCAATACCTCAAAAAAGATAATCAACCCGGAAGCGTTGCTTGCCGATGTTAAAAAACAGCCCTACATAACCAATGCGATAGCACAGGTTAATTTTGATGCTTTTTACAGCCGGGGAAGCACTCAGATTAAGGGTACAGGCAGCGGGGTAGATATTATGGACAATAGTGCCATGTTCAACTTCGGTGAATATATGGTAGCAGGAAGCCTGAAGGCGCTGCAGGACAATAAGAACGGCATAATAATAGGAAGTGGCATCAGCGATAAACTTAGCCTGGGCATAGATGACAACATAACGGTATCATCCTCCTACGGTGTGGTTAAAGTGCTTAAGATAGTAGGCATTTTTTCTACCGGCAGTGATTTTAATGACAGTTCCAAGTGCTATACTAATATTGTTACGGCGCAGCAGTTCCTTAAAGAAGGGCCTGATTTTGTTTCTGCCATTTATGCCAACACGCCTGACCCTGATGTATCGCAGGCGTATGTTGATAAGCTGAAAAATATAACGCAGTATACCGTTGAAGACTGGAAGACTACCAATGCCGATGTACTTGCCGGAGACAGTGTAAGGGGGCTGATGATGGGAGCCATATCGCTTTCCATACTCCTTGTGGCGGGATTTGGCATCTATAACATCCTCAATATGACAGTTTCACAAAAGATAAACGATATTGCTATACTTAAAGCCATTGGTTTTTCTGGCAAAGATGTTATACGCATTTTTGTTTCCGAAGCTTTTATCATGGGCCTTCTCGGCACCTTTGCCGGTGTGTGCACAGGCCTGCTTATGGTAAAGATAATGTCCGGTATATATGTTGGCCCGCCTATAGGTTACTTCCCTATTTACTTTGAGTTACACATTTTTGCGGGAAGTTTCCTATTGGGCTTGGGCATAACTATATGTGCGGGTTTTTTCCCTGCAAGGAAAGCATCAAAAGTTGACCCTGTTTCCATTTTCAGACGATAAGCCATGCAAGATACAGTATTAAAAACTCAATCCGTAAGCAAGTATTTTTATGACCCTGTAAAGTTCAGGGTGCTTGATGATATAAGTATACAGGTATACAAAGGTGAATTCCTTACGCTGGTTGGCAAAAGCGGCTCGGGTAAATCAACCCTGCTTTACTGCCTCAGCACTATGGATACGGACTATGAGGGCAGTATTGAAATACTGGGCAAACCCATAACCGGAAGCAATATTGATACCCTTGCCGCCATACGGAATGAAAACATAGGGTTTGTATTCCAGTTCCACTACCTACTGCCTGAATTTACCTGCCTTAAAAATGTAATGATTCCAGCCCTGAAACTGGGCAGGCACAGCCGGGAGGAGATTGAACACAAAGCTATAGAGAAGCTGGAAATGCTTGGCCTGGGTGAGCAGGCGCTTAAACCGGCCTCAAAACTCAGCGGCGGGCAGCAGCAACGGGTATCTATAGCACGTGCGCTTATAAACGACCCTGCAATAATAATGTGCGATGAGCCTACCGGGAACCTTGACAGCAAAAACAGTAAAATAGTGTTTGATATTTTCAGGCAGCTGTCATCAGAGTACGGGCAGACAATAATAGCCGTAACACATGATAATGATATTGCCGAAAGAAGCGACCGCACCATAACCCTTGAGGATGGAAAGATTGTGGCCTGATTTGATACCTGCCCTGTTCTTTTATTTTAAGAGCCCTTAACATAATGCGATAAAAAAAAGCTAAAATTAAGATGATGTAAAACTTGCTTCTGCTTATAGTAGTAATTTTATAATAGCCTGTAAATAAAGGCTTATAAATTACCACATAATGAAGCATTACAACAAACCCCTGCTCCTTGTTTTTCCTTTCGGGCTTTTATCACATTACCTCAGGTGCCTGGTATTGGCCCGGCATTTAAGCCCGTATTTCCGCATCAGGTTCGCCTATCATAAAGACTACGCGCCGTTTATACAAGCGGAAGGTTTCGGGACATTCGACTGCATAACGTTTGATGAAAAAGAAGTGATAGCAAAAGCCAGGAAGTTTGATTTTTCATGGCTTAGTGATGATGCAGTTGGTTCATGCTTCCTGGCACAGGCAGATGTAATTGAACGCCTGGGGCCTGTTGCTGTATTGGGCGATGCCATGCCAACCCTGAAACTTGCCGCTGAAAAAACCGGTGTTCCTTACATATCTGTACTAAACGGGTATATGACCAGGTATTACGGGCATGTCCGTAAACTATCCAGGTCACATATGGCCTATCCCTACCTTGAAAAGCTGCCACGGCGCATAAAAGAGGTATTTACAGAAATGGGCGAAAGCATGGCTTTCAGGGAAATACACCGGCCCTTTAAAAAGCTGCGCCTTAAATATAACCTGAGCCGCCACGACAACTACCTTGATGAGATGGAGGGAGACTACAATATAATTTGCGATATGGAAACGCTTTTCCCCCTGAGGGACCTGCCGCAAAACTACTACATACCGGGCCCGATATTATATACAGGCCACAACAACGATAATAACATTAAGGAGCAGCTGAACCCACAAAAGAAAACAATATTTGTCAGCATGGGCAGCTCGGGCGAATGGCAAAAGGTAGCTTTTTTAAACCATCCGGAATATGATGTTTATAATATTATAACTGCCGGAGACACTCATGGGGTTCTCAAAGGCCCGCATATTATAAATACCCCTTTTGCCGATGCTGACAGCCTTTTCCCGCATGTTGACCTGGTACTATGCCACGGGGGGAACGGCACAGTTTACCAGGCATTGAGCCACGGGATACCTTTACTATGCAAAACATCGCATTTTGAACAGGAATGGAATGTAGCTGCCCTTGAAAAAAAGGGGCTGGCAAAATCCCTCGACCGCGTGGACAAAAATACTTACACGGCCATCATCGCTGAGTGGGTAACTAAAAAAGGTACCGGCGCATTCAGCGCCATAAAAACAGCCATCAGCCATAAAAAAGAATTGTTTGAGGCCACAGCAGGCCAACTGGCAAGGACAGTACTCGCGGAGCATAAAGGGAAAGTTTCCGGGCAGGCATCAGCATTAAAAGTACTGGAACTACATAGCTGACAATACAGTTTTTAAATGTAATTTTTTTTTAAGACCTTGCGCCACATGAACTGGAGAACATTAATGAGTATAGGCTGTTTGCTTGTAAGCCTGCTATCTTACACAAATAAAATGCAGGATAGCGGTAATACAGGAATGTTGACAGTAGCGATAAACGGGCTTAGCAACGAAAAAGGATCAGTGCTGGTAAGCCTGTTTGATAATAAGCAGGATTTCCCTAAAGAGGCATCAAGGGCCGTTCGCAGGGAAAAACTTGAAATAGCAGGCGGTACGGCAAGCATAACATTTAAAGATGTTCCTTACGGAACCTACGCTGTTGCCATCCTCCATGATGAAAATGATAACCTGAAAATGGATTTCAATGTTTTAGGCATTCCAAAAGAAGGCTATGGTTTTTCTAATAACGCCAAAGGCAGTCTCGGCCCGCCTTCATTTGAAAAAGCCGCGGTTATTTTAAACAATTCAAAAAAAACAATCCGTATCAGGATGAGGTACTTTTTGTAGCCCCCCCTGGCTTCCCCTGGCTGGGCCTGCTGTCAAAACGTTTTTCACGCAGGTGCTTTAATGCGGCATCTAGCCTTTGTGCATGTTTCCTGAAGTCCTTTTTAAAACTGTTCATTTTCTGTATGGCTTCCGCGCCATAATGGTGCTGCCGGGCTCTTAAACGTTTGGCATACTGCCATTTTTCCTTAAGCTGCTCCAGGATACTTTCCGCTTTAATCAGGGCAATTTCCAGTTCAAACTTGTGGCGTGTTCTCTGCTCGTAAAGCCTGTCGGTGTTTTCACAGATATCTTCCTCGGCCGCTGCAATAGTACTGTCGGCTTCGCGGCTGAAAAGCACCCACTCAGCCTGGGCAGTACGCATCAGCACATCTTCGGAAACATAGCCCGATTCATCATCAACCGGTGCGGGTGTATCCTCCGTTTCGGGTGCACAGGCGCGTGTGGCAGCCAGTAACATTAAAAAGCAAATGATTCTCATGTCCATCTTAAATAAGAACGAAAATACCGCACATACACAAGCTGCGTAATGATATTAATCACATGTGAGGAAAACGCAGAAGAACTGCTTTATTAGTATCTTTGCACCATGCATATTTACATAAAAAACATGGTTTGCGGGCGGTGCGTTGCTGCTGTAAAAAATATTCTTGAAACTTCAGGGCTTAAAGTGGCTGAAGTATCGCTTGGCGAAGCGGAAACTGAAAGCAGCATACCTCCCGAAAAGCTTAAAGAAGTTAACAACGCCCTGCACAAACTTGGATTTGAGCTTATAAATGACAGGAAAAGCAGGATAATTGAACAGATAAAAACAGAAATAGTAAACCTTGTCCATCATTCCGGAGAGGCACCCGCCACAAACCTTTCAACGTGGCTTGCGGAGAAGCTTCACTATGATTACACCTACCTGAGCAACCTTTTCAGTGAAGTAGAAGGCACAACAATTGAAAAATACTATATAGCACAACGTATTGAAAAAGTAAAGGAACTGCTGGTCTATGATGAGCTTACACTCTCAGAAATTGCCCATACGCTTGGTTACAGCAGCACTGCCTATCTTTCCTCCCAGTTCAAAAAAGTAACCGGGCTTACCCCTTCTTTCTACAAATCGGTTAAAGACAATAAGCGGCGCAATATAGACCAGCTGTAAAAGTCGAAACATTTTCCAAGGATTGTATAACGCGACAGGATGTAATATTGCGGAAATTTGCAATGTGTTTAACCATATTAATTTAACTATCATGACACATACCTATAAAATTACCGGAATGACGTGCGATGGCTGCGTAGCCAAAGTAAGCCACCTCCTGGGCCTTGTACCCGGGGTAACCGGTGTTGATGTAAACCTGGATGCAGGGGAAGCCAGCATCAGTATGGAAAAAAATATTGCTACGCCAATACTGCAGCAAGCAATGAGAGATTATCCTAAATACGGTCTATCAGAAAAAAAGTATCCCGGGGAAATGAATGAGTTGAGCGACAAGACCAATGTTTTTGAAAGCAACAACGCAGGAATTACAACAGAAACGAGAAAAAGCTGGGCAGCAACCTACAGGCCCATACTGGTTATTGCAGGCTATATAACCCTGGTATCACTGCTAGTTTCTTTTACTGTAAACGGCTTTAGCGGGATGCTTTTTATGCGCACTTTTATGAGCGGTTTCTTCCTTACTTTTTCATTTTTTAAAATGCTTGACCTGCGGGGATTTGCCGACAGTTATGCCATGTATGATATAATTGCCATGAAGTTCAGGGGCTGGGGCTATGTTTATGCGTTTCTTGAACTGTCACTGGGCATTGCGTTTGCCATAAATTTTGAGCCACTGCTTACAAATGCCTTTACCGCCGTGCTTATGTCGGTAAGCCTTGTAGGGGTACTGCAAAGCGTGCTTAATCAGAAAAAGATACGATGCGCCTGCCTTGGCGCAGTGTTTAACCTGCCTATGAGTACTGTAACAATAATTGAAGACGGTCTCATGATAGCCATGAGTGTAGCCATGCTGCTGATGTACTTATAAAACAGGGGGGTTGCTTTTGAGCCATATATTTTCTTACTTTTGCCAATAATTTAAGAAATAGAAAATGGCTGATATTACTTTAAAAGGCAATGCCGTAAAAACAATAGGGCAACTGCCTGAAAACGGATCGCAGGCACCTGCTTTTACCTTGGTTAAAACAGATTTGTCAACAGTATCTCTTGCTGATTTTAAAGGCAACAGGCTGGTGCTTAATATATTCCCGAGTATTGATACGAGTACGTGTGCAGCATCAGTACGCAGGTTTAATGAAAAAGCAGGCGGGCTAAATAACACCAAAGTATTATGTATTTCCCGTGACCTTCCTTTTGCACAGGCCCGGTTTTGCGGTGCTGAAGGACTTACTAATGTAATCACACTCTCGGATTTCAGGGATGGCAGTTTTGGAAAAGACTATGGCCTTACTATTGAAACAGGTCCTCTGGCCGGATTGCATTCCCGTGCTGTAGTAGTTATTAATGAAGAAGGCATAGTTAAATACTCTGAACAGGTGACCGAGATTGTTGACGAACCGGATTACGATGCTGCCCTCGCGGCACTATAAATACAGCAGATGAAGGATAACAGGTTTGTAAAAGGCAGGCTCAGGAGCATGGTATATGCGTTAAGCGGTGCTTATAAACTGGTAACTACTGAACACAGTGTTATGGTGCAGTTTACTATAGGCATTTTAGTTACGGTAGGTGGCTTCTGGTTCAGGATATCTGCTACTGAGTGGATGCTCCAGATACTGGCTGTAGGGCTTGTATTGGGTATTGAGGGGGTAAATACCGCTATAGAAAAAGTGGCCGATTTTATACATCCTGATTATCATGAACGCATAGGCTTTATTAAAGATATTGCCGCAGGGGCTGTTTTTTTTGCAGCCATGGCTGCTTTGGCCGTCGGGGCAATAATATATTGCCCTAAAATTTTCGGCTGATTTTAAAAATATTGATATTTTTACAATCACGATTGATTAGTTGAAAATGGCAAAAAGCAACAAAAAAGACGCTGCGGGCAAAAATCCCACACAGGAAAATAAGGAAAATAAGAAGTTCAGGTTTACACGCCGGCATAAAGTACTGCTCGGCGTGCTGTTTTTCCTTTTTTCAGTGGCGCTGCTGCTTTCTTTTGTGTCCTATTTCCTTTACGGCGACTTTGACCAGAGCGAACTTACCGCTTTTGGGAACCGGGAAGAAAAAGTATACAACTGGCTGGGTAAATTTGGCGCGCTGCTGGCTGATTTGTTTTTGTACAGGGGATTTGGCGTTGCTTCGTTTATATTCATCCGTTTCTTCTTTTTGACGGGAGCCCACCTGGTACTCGACCTTCCGTTAAAAAAACTGAAAAAGGTACTGTTTTGGGACCTGTTCCTCACTACTATTGTTTCCATTGCATTCGGTTTTTTTAATGCTTACCTTCCTGAACTGGGTGGCGTTATCGGTTTTGAAATGAACCTGTACATGCAGGATTACCTTGGAAAAACTGGCACTGGCCTCGTATTGGTGTTTGGCCTTTTCATGTTCCTTATATTCAAAGTAAAAATATCGCCTGATACAATCAAAAATTTCTTTGAGAAAAAACCTGGAGAAGAAAGTGCGGAAGAAGCCCTGCATGATGGCACCGGCACGCAAAGAGTACCCATCGCCCCGGATGATGCGGCTGTTGCAACAGGAAATAATTTTACTGTAAGAGAAAATGAAGAAGATGATGATGAACTTGAAAAAATAGAACTGAAAACGGTTCC
The DNA here is from genome assembly GCF_002251835.1 of Flavobacterium cyanobacteriorum. Lineage (GTDB taxonomy): Bacteria > Bacteroidota > Bacteroidia > Flavobacteriales > Flavobacteriaceae > Flavobacterium > Flavobacterium cyanobacteriorum. Next base: position 6,166 of record NZ_NOXV01000243.1, on the reverse strand, counting down.
CGAACCGCCTGTGCCATCGCAATTTGAAATCAACCGTGAAGCCCTAAAGCCTACCATTGAGCATGCCTCTGAAATTAACCTTGAGCCACAGGTAAAAAAAGTATTTCCTGACGTTTCTCCTGCCGTTCCTGTTGGGAAAACCTTACATGAAATCATCGAAACCGACGACGAAAGCTTTGTTATAGAAACATTTGAAGAAGAAAACATTGCAGAAGAAAATCTTGCGGCAAAACTCATACAGGATTTCGGGGAGTTTGACCCTACCCTTGAACTGAGCAACTACCAGTTACCGGGTATAGAACTCCTTAAAGAATATGCAGCGGGCGGCATCACCATAAACCAGGCGGAGCTTGAAGAAAACAAGAACAGGATTGTTGAAACGCTTCGTAACTATAAAATTGACATTGCACAAATCAAGGCCACTGTAGGCCCAACTGTTACGCTTTATGAAATAGTGCCTGAGGCAGGTATCCGGATCTCAAAAATTAAGAGCCTTGAAGACGATATTGCCCTTTCACTTTCAGCTCTGGGCATCCGCATAATAGCGCCGATACCCGGCAAAGGCACCATAGGTATTGAAGTACCAAATAAAACGGCGACAATGGTACCGATGAAAAGCGTTATAGCGTCACCAAAATTCCAGTCAGCCGAAATGGAACTTCCCATAGCGCTGGGAAAAACCATATCAAACGAAACCTTTGTAGTGGATCTTGCCAAAATGCCCCACCTGCTTATGGCAGGAGCTACAGGCCAGGGTAAATCCGTAGGACTTAACGCAGTACTTACATCGCTGCTGTATAAAAAACATCCCGCTGAAGTAAAGTTTGTACTGGTGGACCCTAAAAAAGTGGAACTCACACTGTTTAATAAAATTGAAAGGCACTACCTGGCCAAGCTTCCTGACAGCGGAGATGCTATTATAACCGACAATACCAAGGTTATCAATACACTCAATTCGCTGTGCGTGGAGATGGATAACCGCTACAGCCTGCTCAAGGAAGCCGCTGTGCGTAATATAAAGGAGTACAATGAAAAATTCCGCCAGCGGAGGCTTAATCCGGAAAACGGGCACCGATTCCTGCCTTATATTGTCTTGGTGGTGGATGAATTTGCCGACCTGATAATGACCGCCGGAAAAGAAGTGGAAACGCCTATTGCAAGGCTGGCACAGCTGGCCAGGGCCATCGGCATACACCTTATCATTGCCACGCAAAGGCCTTCAGTAAATGTTATTACCGGTATTATTAAAGCTAACTTCCCTGCACGTATTGCTTTCCGGGTTACATCAAAAATAGATTCACGGACTATCCTGGACAGCCAGGGTGCTGACCAGTTGATTGGCCGTGGTGATATGCTTTATACCCAGGGTAACGACCTTGTACGCGTGCAGTGCGCTTTTGTAGATACCCCTGAAGTAGAAAAAATAACCGAATTTATTGGCGCGCAAAAAGCCTATCCTGAAGCTTACCTGCTTCCTGAATACTACGGTGAGGAAAGTGGCATTAATCTTGATATAGATGTGTCTGAACGAGATTCTATGTTCAGGGAGGCTGCGGAAGTTATAGTTACCGCGCAGCAAGGCTCAGCATCACTGCTGCAGCGTAAGCTGAAACTGGGCTATAACCGCGCCGGCAGGCTCATAGACCAGCTTGAAGCAGCAGGCATAGTTGGCCCTTTTGAAGGAAGTAAAGCCCGAAACGTATTAATCCCTGACCTGGTTTCTCTTGAACAATTTTTTAAGAACGAAGAAAATAATTTTTAGCATGCACAATGTCATCAGGGTAATAGCTTTATTTTTAATATGCCTGCCCCTACACGCGCAGGATTCCCATAAAGCCAAACACCTCCTTGACCAGGTTTCAGAAAGGATAAAGAGCTACCAGAACATTGTTATTGATTTCAGATATTCAGTAAGCAACCCTCAGGAAAACCTGAACCAGGAGAGCAAAGGTAATGTAGCGCTTAAAGGCAACCTTTATGTACTCAACTTTATGGGTGTGACACGTATATTTGACGGAAGGAAAGTATACAATATAGTTCCTGAAGATGAGGAAATAACCATTTCTACGCATGATGACCAGAAGGCTGACGTGCTTACACCTTCAAAAATGCTTACTTTTTTTAATTACGGCTACAGGTACTCGTGGGATATATTGCAGAACCTTAAAGGCAGGAAGATACAATATGTAAAACTGCATCCTACAAATCCGAAAGACAAAACAAAAGAGGTGCTTATAGGCATTGATGTGCAGACAAAACATATTTATAATCTCATAAAAATTGACAGGGACGGCACAAAAACCACCTTTACGATAAATTCTTTCAGGCCTAATCAGCCATTGTCAAAAAATCACTTTACCTTTACCGAAAGTAAATACCCTAATTATTACATCAATAGATTAGACTGATTTCCCGGTGAAAATACTAGACCGATACATCCTCATTTCGTTTATAAAAACTTTTGCAACAGTTTTTGTTATCTTATTCTTTATCTTCATATTGCAGGGTATATGGCTTTTCATAGCCGAACTTGCCGGTAAAGACCTGGACGCGTGGCTGGTAACTAAGTTCCTCCTGTTCTACTCGCCAAAAATGATCCCGCTGGTATTGCCCCTGTCTATTTTGCTGGCATCTATAATGACCTTCGGAAATTTTGCCGAAAATTATGAATTTGCTGCCATGAAATCATCTGGCATCTCCCTGGGCCGTGCTATGAGGGCGCTTATCATTTTTATCAGCATACTGAGCGTGGTGGCTTTTATATTTGCAAACAATGTAATACCCAAAGCTGAGTATAAGTTTTTAAGCATGCGCAAAAACATACTACAGCGTAAGCCCGCAATGGCAATAGTGGAAGGCCAGTTTGTTGCGATTGGTACTAATTTTAATATAAAAGTTGAAAAAAAAACCGGCGAGAACGGTCAGGAACTGGAGGGCGTTACCATTCATAAACGTGGAACAAATACCATAAATGCCACTATAATACGGTCAGAAAAGGGCTTGTTGAAGAGTGATGAGAAATCAAACCTGCTGCAACTTGAACTCTTTAATGGCTATTATTATGAAGATGTAAATTCTAAAAATCCGTTGGAGCAGGAACGGATGCCGTTTGCCAAAAGCAGCTTCTCAAAACAGGTACTGAACATAGACCTGACCATGCTCAACTCTAATGACCAGAATGATGAAAAAGTAGCCAACACCAACAGCATGCTCACCCTTGGTGAACTTAACTTTACCCTTGATTCACTGGAAACAAATTATAAAAAAGATGCGGCAAGCATTGCCGATAATATTGCGTTACGTTCTAATGGCGTGCTTAGCGCCGGCCCTGTACGCACTTTAACCCCTACAGGTATAAATAAAACAGAAATAAAGCCCAAAACGCCCGCGGGAACTCCCCGGGACCTCCTGTCAATTATAGATTCTAAAGAAGAAAAAAAACGGATACTTGAGTCAGCTGCCAACAATTTAGGCAGCGCCGATTTTGTCATCGAATCAGGAAAGGCTGAACTCCTGGCCAAAGTAAAGAATATTAACGGGCACTGGCTTGCCTTATACGATAAATTTGTAATAGCCTACGCCTGCCTGCTCATGTTTTTCATAGGGGCGCCGCTTGGAGCTATTATCCGTAAAGGCGGGCTTGGCCTCCCTATTGTTTTTGCGGTGCTTATATTCATTACGTTCCATTTTATCAATACTTTCGGTAAAAAAGTAGCACAGGAAAATGGCATGGCCCCTTTTGTTGGTGCGTGGCTCTCCTCTTTTATATTAACACCGCTTGCAATATTATTTACATACAGGGCGACCAATGATATGGGGATTTCTATAAATTTTGACCCTTTAATAAAACCGGTACAAAAAACGGCCGCTTTATTTAGAAAGCCTAAAAAAAAGATTTAACGACAACACAACATGCTGACAGGACAAAAAATACAGCTCAATACCATAGAAGAAGCTATAGAAGATATACGCCAGGGAAAAGTAATAATTGTGGTGGACGATGAAGACCGCGAAAATGAAGGTGATTTCCTCGCTGCCGCGGAAAAGGTTACACCCGAAATGATAAACTTTATGGCAACCCACGGCAAAGGGCTTATATGCACGCCACTGACCGAAAAACGCTGTAAAGAACTTCAGTTGCAGGCTATGGTGGTAAATAATACTGACCATCTCGAAACTGCGTTCACTGTTTCGGTGGATTTAAAGGGTAATGGTGTTACCACAGGCATATCTGCACAGGACAGGGCCAAAACTATCCAGGCACTTATTGAGCCGGACACAAAACCTTTTGACCTTGCACGGCCAGGGCATATATTTCCGCTCATTGCAAAAGAAGGCGGTGTATTAAGGCGTACCGGCCACACCGAAGCTGCCATTGATTTTGCAAGGCTGGCCGGCTATAAACCAGCCGGTGTTATTTGTGAAATAATGAACGAAAACGGGACTATGGCGCGCCTTCCCGAATTATACGAGGTTGCCAGAAAATTCGGCCTGAAGCTGGTGTCTATTGAAGATTTGGTAGCTTACCGGATGCAGCACGACAGCCTGATACAGAAGAAAGAAGACTTTGAAGTAGAGACACGTTTCGGGACATTCCGCCTCCGTGCCTATATGCAGACTACTAACAAGCAGGTACATATTGCCCTGACCAGGGGAAGCTGGAATATAGGTGAGCCGGTGCTTACACGCATCAATTCATCACAGGTAAATAATGATATTTTGGGTACGCTGACCAATGATGCCGACAAGAAGCTTGACAATATCTTCCGGCGTATAAATAAGGAAGAAAAAGGAGCCGTGCTATTCATAAACCAGGAAATACAACCATCAGAATTACTTACCCGAATCAAAGAACTCAAAGAATTACAGGGCAATGGCATTCAGAAAGCCCCGCAGATAAAAATGGACGTCAAAGATTTTGGCATCGGGGCGCAGATACTGCATGATATTGATATTTCTAAAATAAGGCTACTTACAAATTCACGTCAAACAAAACGGGTTGGCATGATTGGATACGGCCTGGAGATAACAGAATACGTTGGGTTTTAAATCGTATAAACTGTAAAGCAAAGGAAGAGAAAAGGTTAGCCCATGGGTTGTACTTTTTTTGCGATTAAGGCCAAAATGTTTTTGGAAAACCCGAAAAGGTTTCTATATTTGCATCCGCAATCAGCAATGATGGCATACATCCTGGAGAAATGGCAGAGCGGTCGAATGCGGCGGTCTTGAAAACCGTTGACTGTAACAGGTCCGGGGGTTCGAATCCCTCTTTCTCCGCTAGTAGAAATACAAACGGTACTAAAACCCACTAAATTCAACAATTTAGTGGGTTTTTTCTTTTAGGGCTATATCAAATTATTCATTATATCTCAAAGTTTAGGTGTCTTTCAAGGTGTCACTAAAAAATTAAATTTTAAGTGACACCTCGCAACGAAAGCACTGCTACTTCAAGGTGTTCAACAACATATTCAAAAAATGTACATCTTGTGTGTAGTTATTAAATCAAATAAATTTAATACTAACTTTAAGGTCACCAACAATGAACACATCAGTATCAATTCTCTTCTACATCAAGAGAGCAAAAGCCAACAATTTAGGAGTTTGTCCAATCTACACCAGAGTTACAGTTAATGTTAAAAGATTTGAGTTTAGTACCAACAAATATATCAATCCTGAAAAATGGTCATCAGAAGGAAGCAAAGTTAAAGGCACTACAGAAGAAGCTAGAACAATCAATAGTCATCTTGATTATCTAAAAAATCAAGTTTTAGAGGCAGAAAAGAAACTTTTCAAGAAAGATATTAGTGTTACTTCTGAGAATTTAAAGAATGAATTGTTTGGTTTATCAGAAACCAAACGAATGCTCGTTCCTATCTTCCAAGATCATAACAACAAAATAAAAGAGCTTGTTGGAAAAGAATACGCTCCAGGAACATTAGAACGCTACACTACTTCACTCAAACATACTATTGAGTTTATGCAATGGAAATACAATGTTTCCGATATCGATATAAAAAAAATTGATCACGCCTTTATAACCGATTACGAATTTTGGTTACGAAGCGTTAGAAACTGTGCAAATAATACAGCAGTCAAATACCTAAAAAACTTCAATAAAATAATTAACGTGAGTTCGATTTAAGCCGCTAACCTATCATCAATGATT